>JAVZPY010000036.1:0-5441 GCA_038881415.1 Candidatus Micrarchaeaceae archaeon | reverse complement strand
CTTTATATGCGGCCTGCATTGCTGCATACGGAGTTCCTTCTTGCGAATCTGCAGTTACCATCATGCCGCCGCTGCTTACTGCGATGGTCTCAGAACCGCTGATATCTGTCATTGTTATTAGTGTATCATTTTTAGATGAATATACGTGTACTACGCCCCAGCGCTCTGCCTTTGGCTTTGTTTTAGCTTCTTCCATGGCTTTTGCTTCGTATGATACAATCTCCTTTGACTTTTCCCCGGATGAAGAAGCTTGTTGGTCTTTTTTCTTTGGAGATTTTGCCATCTATACCACCATCATGCGCCAGCTTCTTGGGCTACGGCATTTTGAATTTCCGCGCCCTCTCGCTTTATTTGCTCTTCTGCATTTGCATCTTGGTTGCCTTGCGGCTCTTTCTTTATCGGCTCTATATTTATAGGCTTATAGTAGCCTACACCCTTCTCATCAGATTTTGAAACTAGCATGCCTGGCCTGTTTACCTTCTTCCCATTTATTGCTATAAAGCCGTGGGTAATAAGCTGCCTGGCCTGCTTCATGGTTCTAGCTAGGCCGTGCCTAAATACAACAGACTGCAGGCGCCTTTCGAGTATTGAATTTTCTTTTAGGTCAAGAAGGCTATCAAGCGTCGGATTTTCATTGCTTATGCCGTATTTTACAAGCCTATTGATTATATTCTGTTCAAGCATAGGGTTCGTATATGCGCCCGAAAGCAGCTTTCTTATGTTTGCCCTAAGGTTGCTCAGTTCTGATTGTACTTTCCAAAGTTCTTTCATATTTTTAAGTCCATACTCGTCCTTTAGCGAATTATCTGAGTTAATCCTTTGAAGGTTCCATATGTCCTTTGGCTTTTCATATTTTTTTCTATTCCTTCTTGGGGCTCCCAATCAATCATCTCATTTCTTTGCAGACTTTGGCGATGCAGAACTTGTTGCAGGGGCTGCAGGCTTTTGGGCTGACTTCTTTGTAACTCCTACAGTAGCTCCAGTTCTACCTGTAGACCTTGTGTGCTGTCCACGCACCCTCTGGCCGTACTGGTGCCTAAAGCCCCTCCATGTCTTGTTGCTTATCTCTCTATTAATATTCTGCCTTATTGAAAAAGCAAGCTCATTTCCAACTAGGTGTGAATCCTTTCCTGTCTCAATATTTTTCCTGTTGTTTACTAGATAATTTGGTACTCCATAATCTATTGGATTCTTTATAACCTTTTCAACAGCTTCCATCTGTTCATCACCAAGCGAACCTATTCGTGTACTTTCAGGTATTCCGACTTTATTTTCTATAGCAAAGGCAAGAACTTTTGACATGTTGAGGCCTATGCCCTTTATCTTTGCGAGAGCTTTGCTTATGCTGAGTGCGCCGTCTACATCTTTTCCCGCTATTCGCACTATCGACTGCGCAGAACCGTGGTCGCTCCGTTCATTTTGCCTATTCCTTTTATTTTCTGCCATTAATACACCACAAATCAAACCGACAGAAGATGCTTCAAAGATTAGGGACTCCTAAACCTCTATCCTTTTAGGCATCTAAAGGTATAAATATTATTCGCTGAGGCGCCAGGGCTGGGAGATTCAGCATTGGAATATGCTTTTGAACCCAGAAGGCCGTTAAGCCATACGCTAGCTGGAAAAATTTTCCAGGCGTACGCGATACCGGATTCCGCCACCCTGGCACGTAGTCATATTTTCTAATTAGTATTTATAAGCGTTGCCCAATATTGCTTATTGCTCAGCTAAGCAGGTACTTTGTAAATGAGACTCCGTTTATCCTCTGGTCTATTGCTACCTTTAATTTGCCTGTTATTTCCCTTTTCACTGAAGAGAGCTCTTTTACATTTGATACGCCAAGCGCAGCCATCTCCTCCCTTAGAGACAGCTCCATGCTTTCAAGGTAATTTTTTATGCCTTCGGCGCCACCCCTACTCTGAGCTTGTACTACAGGAGCTGCTATACCGCACGCATCCGCCCCTAAGGCTATTGCTTTTGCAATATCTGATGCGGTGCGTATGCCGCCAGTTGCAGTCAACATGCGGCTGAACTCTGAACGGACTTCTATCAAAGATTGGGCAGTTGGTATGCCCCATTCCTTAAATATATGCTTGTACAATGCAGAGTTGCCTGCTCTATAAAGCTCTATTGCAACCCAGTTAGTGCCGCCAGCTCCTCCAGTATCGAGGCCATATACGTTAGTTTTTGAAAACCTTCTTGCCACTTCCTTTGATATCCCGTTTCCTACCTCTTTTACTATTGTTTTTACTCCTATGCCGTCTATTATCTTGCATATTGATGAGAAAGCCCCCCTAAAATTTATATCGCCTTCTTTTTGCGCTGCTTCTTGTGCTGGATTGGTGTGTATGCACAAAGCATCCGCTTCTATTGATGAGACCATTTCTGATATCTGTTCTATGCCGTATTTTAATGTCTGTGCAGCTCCTATGTTGCCAAGCAATATGGGCACATCGTATTCGCTTTTGACAGCGTATGTTTTTGTTACATTACCGTCTTCTATCATTGCGCGCTGGCTTCCGACACCCATTGGCAAACAAAGTTCGCTCACAGCAGCAGCTATATCATAGTTTATCTTGCCGACGCGTTCGTCCCCGCCTGTCATCCCTGACACAAATATTGGGGCAAAAATTTCTTTTCCTAAAAAGCTTGTCTTAAGGTCTACCTTCTCAGGATCAATGTACTTCCCTGTTGGGATTAGTTTGACATCTTCAAACATAGAGGTGATGCGCTTATACTGCACATCTTGGGTTAGAACTATGTTTACATGTTCTATCTTCCTAGATTTTGTAGCTGCCGCTTCACTGTTCAAAGTGCGTACACCTCTGCCTTTTTCAATTCAGTTATATTCTTCGCATTTATAAGGAACATTGTTATGCGCAATTGCTCTCCTATCTGCTTTATAGGGGTACCATTTTCTATTGTACATGGTCTTATGCCTAGCCTTAAGCATTTTGCTAGTTCAAGCCCATTAGAAACCCTGCGAACCTTTGGTTCTTTTGATCTTGAAATAATTATGCTTCCAGAAACAAACACTAACTCAGAGCTGCCCGTTAGATAGAACTCTTTGTGGCCAGTAGAGAGTGAGGCAGATATTGCTGATGCTTCATCTTCAACTTCTATTGCAACAGGCACGCACCTGACTGAACTGCTGCCTATTTTCTCCTCTGTTTCTATTTCTATTTCACTAAGATTTATATCAGGAAGAGCATCAGGAACAAAATGCAATTTTGATATGTCAGTATCAAACGTTATACTTTTTTTGCTCATTAAATCACATGGTCAATTGTCTATATTTACTTTCGCACTTATTATTTTATGATTATGCATATAGAGGCGCTCACATAAACTTTGAAAGATCGAATTGTTTTGTAGGCATGATGCCATTTCCTACACCTCCAAAAACAGCCTCAATCTCCTCTTTGAGGAGTTGCACCCTTTGCTTTATATAAGGCTCAAGGTTATATCTATCTGCCAAGTCAATAGCCATGACCAGGTATTTTTCTATCCCTCCTTTTGATATTGTAAGCACCAGTTTGCCCCCGCATTTTGTGCAATACCCAATAAGTGGCACACGCCTATACTTTGCATTGCAAGAAACGCACCTGAAAGTCTGCTTTGAATATGAATGCATGTTTCCCATAAGATCAGGAATAAAGTGGCTTAGTATCAAGCGCTTTGCAGTATCTGGCCTGTCTATTGTGCACAACATATCCATAAGCTTGAACTGCATGCTTATTTTTTCTGACATACTCTTGAATTTTGTATAAGCACTGCGCTTAGGAGAATCAGCTATCGCAGATGGCGAACTGGAGTGTGTGAACATCAAATTGTGATATATTGATTCCTGGTTCAGCCTGCTTCCTACGCGTTCAACCTGCACCTCGCCAGGCATAGTATATCTGTTTGCAGCCTCATAGAATTCTAATCCGTATTCTGGAATTGTCTCCATTTCCCACACCTCATCGTCTACCTCCTCGGGATGCACATTTACTGTGAGTATAAGCGGCGCATCCATAGTGCCCCCTATCGTTGTAGGAAGGTAGCTCCTGGAAAAATTTATCAATGCATCAAGAAGCAGCATTGTAGTGTCCTCATCTCCGTCACAATTTCTCCTTCTTGCGCTTATTGTGTACGGGTGCGCGAGGCCAACATTTGCATTGGTAAAGCCTATTATGCGCCCTGCTACCCCCGCAGATGTATGCGGTGACAAAGAGACTACTAGGTGCCCTACAAGCCCAGTATAGTCTTCAAGTGAGTAAAATGGTTCCATTCCATAAAACTTAGAGAGCAGCGAGTCTACGAACTTTGAAACTCTGAATAAAAACTCTGCGCCTTCAACGTTTAATATGACATCTTGGTGCTTTAACTCCACGAGCTGGTCTGTGCGCTCGAGCGGGTTCCCGAGGTAATCAGACTCATAACCGAGCGAGCGCAGTTTTTCAACAGAAGTGCCTATTTCGCTTGGGTAAAAATGAGTTATTGGAGCATCAGTTGCGTCGAACCTGCTAGTGCCATCTTTGAATATGTGCACGCCGTTAAGGCTTCGCAAAAGCCCTTTTTCTAGTGGCTCTACGCTTTTATCGCTATTAAGCATTCCTTTTACGCCTTTTAGAAGCTTTGGGATCTGGCTTATGCCGATAGATTGCATCGCGGCATCAAGATCAGATGCAATATCCACAGAGCGGTGCTCTGATCCTGCAGTATGCGCGCCGCATGAATCACATACATCTTCAAGGGTGCGCTTGCCGCATTTCTGGCAGACCCTCTCTATGTAGGCAGTAGAAGAGTGTTTCCTGCAGTAATTTGAATCTAGGGGCTCATGCCCTACGCTGCACCTATACCTTGCTATCTCAAGCTCTATTGATGAATTTCCGAACTTCTTCTTTTCCGTTGAATATGCTTTTGATAGGTTTCTTTCCTTCCCGCCATATTCACCTATTGGGAAAAGCACATTAGGCGCCGGTGCCATAAGCCGCTCTTTTGCCTTTTCTGGTCTTCCCATTCTGGCCCCTATGTATATGGAGCGCTTGCGTATGTTAAACGGAGCCATTCTATTTATGACCTCAACAGGCCATTGCGACTGTATTTCTTGGCCAAACTTTGATATCAATTCTGAAGCCATTGATTTTTTTATTAAGCCGCCGTTTGATAGGCCCATACTTGCAGAGATTGCCTTTGCGTCTTCGCCCTCTATTCTTATTGCAGCGCCAAGGTCTATATGGGGTATGCAAGCTGTTTCGAGAAATCTGCGTACGGGTTCAAGGTTTCCATTTGAGAATTCTATACTTTCTAAGGACTCCTCTTTGTCTGAGGAAAATGAAGCTGACGAAAGGGCCGATGCAAATTCTGACAGCAATGAGATACTGCAATTATCATAATCGTAAGTGTAAAGTGGATGCATAGGGACTCCATACTTTTGGGATATTTCCCTTGCCTCC
>JAVZPY010000035.1:0-5492 GCA_038881415.1 Candidatus Micrarchaeaceae archaeon | reverse complement strand
AAGCGGCAGCGGCGCCTACTCGCCAAATTCCACTCCTTACTATGGAATAAGGATTTCAGGAGCAAAGAATGTGACAGTCATAGGATGCAATGTCAACAAGCTAGGCGTAAACCTTTATGCTTCATCCTCATCCAACCTTAACGTAACTTCAAACAACTTCTCATATGCAGGGCTCGCCAACATATACATAAATTCAACAAAGAACAGCAGCTTCATAAGAAACAACCTCCAGTTCGCAGACTTCAACAGCTCAATATTGCTGGTCGGCAACTCAACAAACAACATTTTCCTAAACAATTCTATAGTATCAGATAACCGCACAGGTTTTTACATAAATTCCTCAAAAAACACATTTGTTGATAACTTTGTCGCAAACACCCCGATATCTTTTGCGTGCGGCATAAACGCCATATTCCCTATATCAAATATAGGCGATGGCAATATATGCCAGGACAATCAAGGCTGCGGCTTCATACGCTGTTCCATATCAAATACGCCAGGTAACATCTCACATATATCGCTCGCACCAATAACAATAAACTCTTGCGGCTCCCTTGACTATCCTGGGTACTACAACCTCACTGGCAATCTTAACACTCTATACTTTGTAAACGTTTCTGAATTGCAGTCGCAGTTCTACCCATGCCTCAATATAAGGGCAAGCGATGTACTGCTGAACTGCAACAATTTCACAATATCAAATTCGGCTACTGCAATATTCTCATCCTCCCAGAAAAACATCAAGGTGGAAAACTGCAGATTTACGAATTCATCCTACGGAATAGCCTTCAGCAATGTTACTAACGGCACAATAGAAAACGTATATGGGAATGACAGCATATCTACAATATCACTGTACAACTCCTCAGACGGCCTCATCAAAGGCGTAACTTCTGTGCGTAATGGCTATGGCTTCTACATCTCTGGCACTACAAATACTACATTCGCAAACTTCAACGCGTCAAACAACACATACGGCATATACCTTCAAAACTCCACTGCAAACGCATTCCTTAACGGAAGAGCTGTGTCAAACGCCAAGATAGACGTGTATGCAAGCCCAAACGACGTCAATTCAACCTCAGATTTCATGCAGAATACAGTGTGCACGCTCACAAATGCAAACTGGGCAGGCTGCGAGCTTAAAATATCGCCTAACTTGGCATTTTATCCAGAAACCTCATGCCTTACAATAAACAGGCCTGGAAGCTACAAGCTTCTAGCCAATATCATTCAAGCCCCGAGCGAATGCTTTAATATAAAGACTGATAATGTGCAGCTGAATTGCAATGGCCATATAATATCTGGGAATGGCGTAGGGCCTGCAATTGTATCTTCAGGAACCTTCAATGTCTCGGTATACAACTGCACAATACAAAATGTTCCGACAGGGGTAGCTTTTAGCAACGCCAGTGATGTCTCTGTATTCAATTCCATAATATACAGTTCGAATGTTGGAGTAAACATATCAAATTCGCACGTTTTCAACATCACAGGTGATACATTCGGCCAGGGTGTTTCGCGTGGCCTGTACGTGTCGCACAGCAACTACGGCAATGTCTATGGCAACACATATAACCCTGGGAGCCTTGGAGTTACTGCGCTTCTCTTTATCAATTCAACGCTAAACAGCATAGAAAACAACAGCGTGTCAAACTGGAATATAGGGATATCGCTTCTCGATTCGACTGACAACTACCTGGAGAACAACACGGTCTCAACCGGTTCATACAATTACTATTGCGCTGGCAATGCAACCTCTCTGGATTCAGAGAACGGAGTTATAAATTATGGCACTACAAAGCATGATTGCCCAAGCATAGCTGCCGTAAGCCCAACAGGCCAGCCAAACCAATGCACCTCATTGCCAGCAGGCACTACACAAGTGCTTTACTCCGATGAAGTGTATTCTGCGGGCTCCACATGCTTCAACCTCTATGCAAATAACACTATCCTAAACTGCAATGGCCATACTATAATATCATCTAATGGCGGCATTTTTGCAGCACTATCTGGAACAAGGGGAAGCGTACTGGAAAACTGCTACCTTAAAGGTTTTAACCGCTCAGTGGTAATGAAAGATTCATCCAGCTCAAGCATATATAACCTGACAATATTGCAGGCTGAAAATTCATCATCCCCAGCAGTGAGCGTATACAATTCAAACAACGCAGATTTGAGCAATCTTAATATAACATCAAACTCTTATGGGCTGTATGTGAACAATTTATCGTATGGCTCTATATCAAACATATACTCTGCAGCAAAGACGTCGTACTTCTTAAACAACGTGTATTCAACTTCAATATCTGGCGTTTCATCTGCAAATTCAAGCCAAATAGGAATGCTACTTACAAATTCAACAGCAAACATATTCTCAAGCGGGGATTACCTTGGCAAGACAGGAATAGAATGTGCATATTCCTCTACTGGAAAGACCGCAAACATAAATTCTGGAAGAAACACATGTACAATAAACAACGGCTGTTCGTGGCTCTCAAGCTCTTCCCTTTGCTAGAAAATTACGAGTATCTGAGCTTATACAGCAATAATATTATCACAAGCGCAGCCCCTGCCGCGCTCGATATTACCACCGGCTGCGACGCAATCGCAAATCCATATATTGTATAAAGAACCAGACCAGAAGAGAGGAAAGCAAGCCACTTCAGCGATAGATCGCTGGTGTGCTTAGTTCTCGCAGTTTTGATAACCTGTGGCACATACGCCACGGTAACTATTATGCTTGCAATTAAGCCGAGAACGTAGTATAACTCCTGCATTGTTACACATTCGGAAAGCTAAGTACACGCAGGGCGCTTCTGCAGCTCTTCGCAATACTATATCCCTATAAATTGATTGCGTAACATTATTATTTGCAGCGCAGCGGTGTTTAGATGCTATTCAGCGATGTTGCGGAATACTATTCCAGGCTTGAGGGACTTTCATCGCGCTTGGACATGATATCATTGCTTGCTGAGATGCTAGGAAAGGCGGACAAGTCCGAGATGCGCAAGCTCATATATATGACGCAGGGAGTCTTGGCTCCCCCATTCGAGTCTATAGAATTCGGAATAGCAGACAAGACTGTTGAGGATGCGCTTGCAGCGGCTTCAGGGAGGCAGCGCAGCGAGATAGAAGCTCTTTACAAGCAAACCGGGGACCTAGGGCTAGTTGCGGAGCAGATAATGGCAAAATCAAAGCTGAAGCGCATGACGTCAAAGAAGCAGAGCTTTTTGGAAATATTTGATTCAATGCTAAAGATAGCAACCTCCTCAGGGAAAGGCAGCAAGGAGTCAAAAACAATGGCACTCGCTGGGATAATAGGCTCACTTTCGCCAATAGAAGCCCGCTATCTTACAAGATACCCTCTTGGCCAGCTTAGGCTAGGCTTGGGTGACTCTACAATAATAGAAGCACTTTCAATCGTGGCAACAGGCTCAAGGGATGAAAAAGCTTCAATAGAGAGGGCGTACAACATCTGCAGCGACCTCGGATATGTAGGCGAAGTAATAGCATCTAGCGGAATTTCTGGAGTGAAAAACATGCATGTTGCCCTGTTTAAACCAATAAGGCCTGCGCTTGCTGAGCGCCTGCCAACTTCATCAGAGATACTCGAGCGCATGGGCGGAGTATGCGCAGTAGAGCAGAAGTATGATGGGTTTAGGTGCCAAGTCCATAAGGATGGCAAGAAAGTGAAAATGTATTCAAGGAATCTTGAGGAAATCACAAGCATGCTGCCTGACATAGCAAAGGCAGTTGTTTCAAGCATAAAGGCGGACAAGGCAATATTTGAAGGGGAAGCACTGGCATTCAATGAAACTACCGGCGAATTCATGCCGTTCCAGGAAACTATACAGAGGAAGAGGAAGCACGGAGTAGATACAATTTCGGAGTCAATGCCGTTGCGTTTGTTCTCATTCGACATCATGTACCTGGAAGGCACTGACATGCTTAACAAGCCCTACGAGGAAAGGAGGAAGGCGCTAGAGGGCATAATACCTAAAAATGGCTCGATAACAACATCTTCTAGGATAATAGCAAAATCGCCTAGGGAATTGGACGAATTCTTCGAATCATCGATAGAGAACGGGCTTGAAGGCATTGTTGCAAAGGACCTGAATGCGCCTTATGTGGCTGGAGCAAGAAAATTCAGCTGGATAAAAATGAAAAGAAGCTACAAAGGCGAAATATCAGACACTTTCGACCTCGTAATAATAGGGTACTATCTTGGCAAAGGCAGCAGGGCGTCATTTGAATTTGGGGGGCTTCTCTGTGCAACTTACAATCCTGATGCGGATGTGTTCGAATCTGTTTCGAGGCTAGGTACAGGATTTACAGAAAAACAGATGAAGCAGCTCGAAAGCATCCTGTCGAAGAACATATCTCCTACAAAGCCAAAGAATGTGCTATCCGGAGCAAAGCCTGATTATTGGGTATACCCTAAGTTTGTGGTTACTGTCCAAGCCGACGAAATAACAAAATCGCCAATGCACATGTGTGGGAGGCACGTTGAGAAAGATGGCTCTGAAGTGGGATATGCACTCAGGTTTCCGCGCCTGGTAGGCGAGGACGCAATAAGGCCAGATAAGTCCTACAGCGACGCAACAACCTCAAAGGAGGTCGAGGAAATGTACCAGAAGCAGAAGCGAGTCAGCTTGAAAGCCTAATCCTCTATGACTGACTCTACAGTGGCTGAAAGCTTCTGGAGAGTTTTTACCACTCCTTTCATCTTTGGGTTAAGCTTATATCCCAATCCATAACCTTTCTCAGTCCTTATATGTGTAGGTTGGATCATGTTTAGCGATAGAGACAGCTCTCTAAGGGTTATTATCAACGTTTTCCTAGTGAATTTCTTTTCCAGTATGGCGTACAATTCTCTGGTAGCGCGTGGTGATTTCTTATGTAGAAGCTCTATCACAGCATAATTTGGCCTGGTTAGCGCCTTCCTTAGCGCCCATACAGCGTCCTTAGGTTGCTCTTGTTTTGCCATACTACTATAAAATGCAACAAAGTTTAAAAAGGCTATGCCTACCCTACACTTATATTTATCCGCTTACAATTGCATTACTGCTATTGCAACTAAGTTAATCGTGGTAAATATATACAAAAATATAAATATTTTTACTTAAATAAATAAACATATATGAAAATAAAAGATATCCTCCAGCTGAAATCTGCTGGGAGCGGCGCAGCGAATGCACAACGTGCATTATCATTTGCCTTTACAGATTCGCCTTCCGGGTCGACCTTAGAAAATCCTGCGCAGTTCTTAGAGTTCCGTGAAACAAAATCAGGCAACTTTCTGCTTGTGTGCCCAAGCGCTCCACCTGTAAAACTCAACGGAATGCTGTCTGTAGCAAAGGCGAAAATTATTGACCGGCTGCTTGTATACGGCTCAACCGCGCAGAAGCTTGGATTCGATCAGTTGCGCACCATCTCAACAGAACTCCTAGCAGAGAACGGCATATCAGAATATGCGGATTCAATTTCTT
>JAVZPY010000034.1:0-5628 GCA_038881415.1 Candidatus Micrarchaeaceae archaeon | reverse complement strand
AACTGCGAGGTCGAAGGAGGCGAGCGTGTTGCATTTGAGAAAAAGCTCAGGTTTAAAAAAACCCATGAAATGTGCACCGACTGCTTTAGGCGCCGTTCTGGCTACTTTGAAGCAATAGTCCAGCTGCGCGGCGATAAATTCCTAATAGGAAGGATGTTTTCAAGAATAACTTCCTTCATGGAGAAGCACAATGCGTTTGTTGCAAAAACCGAGGAGCATGACTTTGGGGTTGACATGTACTTGAGCGACAAGGCCGTTGCGAACGAATTCTTTAAAGAATCAAAGCTGAAGCCCGACCGCTCTTACGTACTTTTCGGGATGAAGAAAGGAAGGCGGCTATTCAGGAATATATACTCCCTTAAGCTGTGACTACTTTGTGCTTCTGTCCGCCTTGAATGTTTTGTACTTCTTTGGGGCAAGTTTTGCTATAATATACCTAAATGCTTTGTCTGGGTCAGCCTTTTCCCCGCATGAGTATATATCAAGAGTTGCATATCTGCTTTCAGGCCAGGTGTGCAGTGCTATATGGCTTTCCTCAATGAGCGCTATAACCGACACCCCTCCAGGGAATTCATTATAACTATTAAACTTCTTTACTATCATCTCAATAATATGGAGGTTGCCCTCTTCTGCTGCGCCGACAACTATCTCTTTAAGTCTTTCGGCTTCTGTCAGGTTCTCTACCCTGACCTCGTACAGGTTGCCATACACGTGCTTCCCGACGATCTTGTGCGCTTCACGCTGCACCTCCTGCGATACTGCCATCTTCATTCTTTCAACACCTTTTGTATTACAAAAGTATTAACAGCTAATCGATACAAATGCTTTTAAGATTTTCCAAAAGCGCTAAAAATTATATTGGGAAAAACTTAAATCTCTAACATAAAATTTCTGCAAAGTTCCTACAAAAGCTTGTAGTTAAATTATGGAATCAGGCATACCAGAAATGCTTTTCGAATTGCTTTGCAATTAGGAATATTACGCCATAAAATGCGGCAAGTACCGTACATTCGGTTCGCAAATTCAGAAAGGTTTTAATATTTTATTGGATGAAGGTATGTTAAGCTTATGCTGAATGTCATAGGTAATTCTACTAGCTGAGTTGATGCGAGTATGGGAAAATTTCCAATAGCCGATTTGGAGCTTTCAAAAGTAAAAATATGCAAAAAGTGCAAAGCAAGGAATAGCGCCAAAAGCACAATGTGCAGGAAATGCGGCTATAAATATCTAAGGCCAAAGAACAAAGAGCCCAAGGCAAAGAAATAATTAAAAAACCAGTATGGTGATAAGATGGTTGAACTTACGCCTATAGAAGAAGTAATAGTGAAGGCTATGCAGGAGCTTGGCGCAACAAAGGAAAGCGTAATAAAGACAGCGGATGATATAACAAAGAAATGCAACAGGCCTAAAGGTCTTGTGACAAATGCTCTTGTTTCGCTCACGCAGAAGGGAGTAATAAAGCGCGTTGCCAGGGAAAAGGCAGCGGGCTATTACGTGGTGCAGAAATAGAAATGGGGGTTAAAATGGAAGATCCGTCTGAATACATAGATTTCCTCGCCAAGTACAAAGAATGGATATCAATAAAGAGGCTTGGGATAAGGGCGGATACAAAACCAGAGGAAGTCGTGTTTCACCTTGCCGGCATACGGAATACGGTAGACCAGAGGTCATATAAGATACTCGGCATAAATGTGGCTAAGCTTGATGAAATCGCTTCAAAGCTTTCCTCCGGGAAAGCAAAGAAGTATGCTGGCCTGTCCGACATAGCCAAAGAGCTCTCTTCACAGCCAGTAAAGCGTGAGATTGCAGAAGCTGTTGAATCACAAACGCTCCAAAAATTTGCAGAGATATATGTCCTTAATAAGGCTATGGCTGCCATAGGTCTGGATACTGCAATAACACAGGAAAGCCTACAAAAGCTTTATCCAGAACTCAAGCTCAAAATACCAAAGGGTCTAGGCAGGAAAAAGGAATAGTCATACCCTTATAGGTATGTTTACCTCCTTGCCGTCTTCTGTTACAAAGAAATATTCCCCTGTGCCATCCGGGTTCTTCCTCCTAACATGGAAGCCATTTGCCAGCGCAGCAGAGCCTAAAAGCTGTTTTTCTATTATCGCCAAATCTTCATCATCCTTGCCCCGTATCATTCTGCGCGCCTCTCCATGCACAAGCAACTCGTCGTGCAGCTTCCTATAAGAGCTGCCGCATATATAGAATGGTTTTCCCATATCTATCAACAGTTTGCCGCCGTAGCTCTTTTGCAATGCGTTTATTTCTAGCTGGTGGCAGACTGCCTGTGCGCCACTGCCATACCCTACTATGATTCCATGCAGCTCTTTTCCGCTGCCCTCTACACTGCTCAAAAGGCTTGCAAGGCTTACAAATACTGATGCAGAATAGGAATTTCCGATGAGCGATGGCTTTTCCAGGGCCATGTCTATCATAAATCTTTTTTTGAATTTTGCGAATTCTGGCTGCTTTCTGAGCGATCCGGTCCACTCCCAGTACTCCCATATCCACTTGTCATCTTCTATTCTCTTCACAAATTCGTTCTCTGATAGGTTTGATTCAGAATTGAACTCCTTAATTTTGCCCCTCATCATGTCTGTAAAGCCGAGGTATCCATGCAGAGGTTCCATTCCAACTCCATCCCTGTGCTCTATTTCGTTTAGCAGATCTCTGTTGTATGTTCTTAAGTAGTGTGCGTAAAGGAACCCCAAGAAATATTCTGTTTGCTTAGGGAATGGCACATGCGCAATGAAGAAATCCATATCATCTAAATTAAAGCCTCTCTTAGAATTCTCAAAACCCTCAAGAGCTTCTGCTACTGCATATACATACATTATTTTTGAGAAGTTGGCGTGGACGAGTGGGGTTTCCTCGCCGTATTTTGTAAAGTCTGCAAAAGCTCCATGAAATGAGGTAGGCCTGCTTTCAATAGATACAGTTGCAAGTGATGGGTTGGATGTGATCCACATCAGTGCTGAAGCTGCTCCTTGCGTGCCCTCGGCATTTTTTGCGCGGTGGTTGCTGTATACTGAAGTGTCAACTGCAATGACAAGTGATGAGCCTGGTTCAGACCTGTATACTCCAAGCGCGACTTCGTTTGCTGCATCCCCCAGCGCCAGCATTCCGCCTACGCAGGCATATGTAATTGGCACAGTTCTGGCCCTTTTAAGCATGTCTATTATCTCTTCATACTGCCTTCCCTCAAGCGAAAGCATCGAAGATACCATTAGGAGTGCAGGTTCAAGCTCCGGCCTGCTCCTGTCCGGGCTGCTTTCTGTTGAGAAATATATGCTCCTTATGGGCTCTTTACGCAATTTAGACATGGCTCCATTGTCAGATGCAATATTTTTTATAAAATCATAGAGCGCATTTGCAACCATTGTTGCATTGCTCTCGGTTGGCCCAGGCAGCCTTATTTCATTTATTTTCAATCCGCCAGAGATCTTGCCAGCGCCAAACCCAAGCTCTCTCTCCAAATCTTCGCTTCTTATGCCAATAGACGGTACGCTTATTACCATCCTTTCTATTCCAATTTTTGGCGCATACCCTAAAGCCATTTCAACTGTGCCATCTTCAAGTGAAAAACTCTTTGTTTCCATAAAATCATATGTATCACAAAGGAAAAGCTTAAATAAAGACGAAGTAGCAATAGCCTAATAACGAAGTTAAGTCTACTCTGTCTGCTTGGTGAAAATAACGTCGAAGAAGCCGTAGTTATCAAAGTCAACCCTAAGCCTTGGTCCGCGCTTTCCCCTGTACTCCTCTAAGAATTCTTGGTGCTCCATAACCCTAGTATTTCCATGCTTCCTCAAAATCCTTGCAATTTCATTGAAATTTACATCAGCTGTTATCTGGAACTTTCCAGCAAGCTCCTCCAGCTCCGTAGATTCTCCTGGTGGGCAATTGGTGCCG
Source organism: Candidatus Micrarchaeaceae archaeon (assembly GCA_038881415.1). GTDB lineage: Archaea > Micrarchaeota > Micrarchaeia > Micrarchaeales > Micrarchaeaceae > JAJZYW01. The sequence continues at coordinate 1,707 of JAVZPY010000034.1, read as the reverse complement.
TACGCTCTTACTACCATACCAAATCTTGCAGCCCTCTTACTGCCTACCCATCCATAATCGTGCAGGAGCATAGTGCCGCCTTTACGCATCGCAGACATAAGGTTTTCAACAAGCCTTATAGAGTTTGGCGATACTACTGTGACCTCCCCATCTGCAAGCGACCGGACCTCATCCTTTTCCCAACCATCAAGCGCTTCAAATCTGCGCTTTGATTCACCGTAATTCACGGAAAACCTTTGTGGGGTTATAGTAAAGAACCCATTTGAAATCTTCTCTAGCGGCCTAAGCTCGTATATTGCGCCGTTTGAATTAGTGTATATGAGCGAGCCTATGTCATCTAAAAGTTCATTTGCAATCACTATGTCGTAGCTGCCAGGCACACCATCTTTTGACAGGTCTTTCCTTATGAGCTTGGTCTTAAAAAAATTGCCTTCTGCAGACTCTGCAATCTTTCCTGCCTCTATTAATGCATACCTTGATATGTCTACTCCAGTATACGTTATGTGGTTTACTGCATAGCTATACTTCCCACCATCCGCCTGCACTATAGAATTATACAAACCTTTCATGAAGTAGCCAGTATTGCACCCTGCCTCCAATATGTTTAGGCTTGAGCCTGAAAGAAGCAAATCGCCGTATCTGTCTAAGATAAGGTTCGCTGCTGCGCGCCTATAAGGCTCTTCCATTGCTTCTGTGATAAATGGCAGTTTTATGCTTACCTTTGAAGAGTAGAAGCGCTTATTGCTCTCCTCTATGCTTATGGTGGGCATTAGGATAAACCTGCAGTCTACATATTTAAATGTTTTCTAAGTACTGGTTTTGCCCCAAATATGCTCAAAATCAACTTTGGGAAAAGAAGATCTAAAATCTAAGGCCCTTGCAATCTGTTCTGCATCAAACGGAATAAAACTTCAGTGTAGCATTATTAAGTAAAAAATTAATATGCGCATGCAGAAAGTATCAGCATGCATGGCCGAGCAGTTGTATCGGGTTTTCACCTTCTGCATATGCTAAAGCAAGCAAACGGGCCTTTCCGAATGAGCTTAGACCTCGGAATGACCTTCTCGGAAGTAAAAAAATCTGATGGCCATTTTATCTTTCCCGATAATCAAATACTAAGTGAGCTAAAAGTGCAGTCTGCTATAAAAAAGCACCATCCAGAAGACTGCTTTCTAGTGGAAAATGGCTCACTGTTCTACATATACAGATTTGACGGCCAGAATGTTTACAGGCTTTATGAGCCCAGAATAGACTGGCCACCCACCTTGTGGATAAATGGCAGCATGATGCACACAGTCTCTATTTCTAAGCCAACTGATGAAGCTAAAGAAAAGGTCGCGCAGTTTGGGAACCTTGGAAATGTCCTTGAGACATGCTTCGGTCTTGGTTACGTATCGATAGAGATGATAAGAAATGGCGCATACAGCGTAAATAGCTATGAGATATCCAAAGATGTGCTGGACATAGCAAATGTTAACCCATGGTCTGCAAGCGCTCTTACTGACAAAAGGATAAGCGTCTCAAATTCGGATGTTAAGGATTCAATAGCAAATATCGGTGATAATACCTACGACTCAATAATGCATGATCCACCTAACGTGAAACTTGCTGGAGAACTGTATTCACTTAAATTTTATTCAGAGTTGTTCAGAGTTTTAAAATACGGCGGCACGTTATACCATTTTGTTGGCGGCGGCAGAATACCCC
>JAVZPY010000033.1:331-5964 GCA_038881415.1 Candidatus Micrarchaeaceae archaeon | reverse complement strand
CACTTCGCCAGGGTAGGGATTTGAACAGGTAGCTGCGAAGAGTAATCCTGCATACTCGAGCAGTGTGGTAGTTCACTTCGCCAGGGTAGGGATTTGAACCCTAAAGCCCTTGCGGGCACCGGTTGGCCTGTTGCATCACAAATCAGCTCTTGATGTTTTGTAAACTCAAGACCGGCGCATTACCGGATTCTGCCACCCTGGCACGGCTGTATAATTGTGTAGAAACTATTTAAAAACAGCGGGATATTAAACCAATCTAATACCGGCACTGAGGGTCCAAATTAATTTGATGCTGTAAAGCAGGCACTCCAATAAAAAAGCAGCTAAATATCCAAAAATCTACAAAAACTTTCCCAATAAACCAGCCCATATGCTTTAATATGCAACCAGAAGTATTAGTAGTTATAACTGCATAAAAAAGAAAATCAATCAACTACAGTAAAAGAAAATTATTGACTGTATTAGCCTTACGACCAATACTATTATCAATACCGCATATGCAAATACTCTAGAATGCGGCATTTTTATCTTCGCTACCCTCCATTAAGTATTTTTGCAAGCACATAGTTAAGTACGCCACCTCTGCGGTAATATTCCATCTCAAGCTCAGAATCAAGCCTTAGCGTTAGCATAGCTTCCCTCTCATTGCCGTCCTTAGAATAATACTTCATTTTGACCTTGCTTTTCTGCTTCAAGCTTTCGTCCAGCATTATACTTATAGGTTTGGACTGGTCGATTCCAAGTTCTGCAAAGCCCTCTCCTTCTGAAAATTGTAATGGTATTATGCCCATTCCTACAAGATTGCTTCTATGTATCCTTTCGAAGCTTTTCGCAACTACCGCCTTTACTCCAAGAAGCATAGGTCCCTTGGCTGCCCAATCTCTTGAGCTTCCGGAGCCATATTCCTTCCCGCCGAAGACTACAAGGCTCTTTCCTTCGCGCTTGTACAGCATCGCAGCATCATATATGCTCATTATTCTGCCATCCGGGTAGTGCACTGTCATTCCTCCCTGAACGCCGTCAAGCATCAAGTTCTTTATTTTCACATTTGCAAATGTGCCCCTCATCATAACTTCGTGGTTGCCTCTTCTAGAGCCGTAAGTGTTGAAGTTGCTCGTATTGACTCCATGCTCTATAAGGTACTTGCCTGCAGGGCTGTCAGCCTTTATTTCCCCTGCTGGGCTTATATGGTCTGTAGATGTAGAATCTCCAAAAACTCCAAGTGTCATTGCGTTTTTTATAGGTTCCAAATTTCTAACCCTCTTAGGGTCAAATCCCTCAAAGAAAGGAGGCAGCCTTATGTAAGTGCTGTTCTCTTCCCATGCATAAGTGTCTCCGCTTGGCGTGTCAAGTTTATTCCAATAATCATTTACGCCGAATATCCTCTCATACTCCTTTTTGTACATTTCTGTCTCGACTACCCTCCCAACGATGCTGTTTATCTCATCGTTGCTTGGCCATATATCCCTAAGGTAAACAGGTTTCCCATCTTTGCCTACTCCAAGCGGCTCCTTTGTAAGGTCTTTCATAACCGTTCCTGCTATTCCAAATGCTATCACAAGCGGCGGGCTCATCAGGTAATTTGCGCTTACCTCTGAGTGTATCCTTGCTTCGAAATTTCTGTTTCCTGACAATACGCTCGCAGTAGCTATCTTTGAAGATTCTATTGCTTTTGAGATTGGTCCTGGCAGAGGACCGCTGTTGCCTATGCAGGTAGTGCACCCAAATCCAACAAGCGAATAGCCAAGTTTTTCGAGCGGCTCTATTAGCCCTGCCTTTTCCAAATAGTCTATAACAACTCTTGAACCCGGAGCAAGGCTTGTTTTAACCTTTTTTGTATCAACTGACAGGCCCTTTTCAAGAGCTTTTTTTGCGAGAAGGCCTGCACCAACCATTACAAATGGGTTGCTAGTATTTGTGCAGCTGGTTATTGCTGATATAACTACATCGCCCTCCCTCAGCTTACCTCTGCTTCCATCCTCATAAATTATGTCAACAGATCTAAGGTTCCTGTGAGCCTCTATCTCTACTCCGTTGTCAACTGCCGCATCGCTTTCATTTTTCCACCGTGCCTGATCCTTATCGCTTGGCTCCTCAACAGAGCCATTTAAGAAGGAGTCTATAAAGGTCTTGCTTATCTGCGATAGCTCTACCTGCTGTTTCGGCTGGCTTGGACCAGAAACGCTAGGCTTTATAGTGGAAAGGTCAATCTCAACGACAGAAGAATACCTAACTTTGCTGTAATCTATGTTGAGCATTCCCTGTTTCTCATAGTATTTTTGTATCACCTCTATTTGTTCTTGACTTCTACCTGTTGACTTCATGTACCGTATAGTCTCATCATCTACACTGAACAGCGATATTGTTGCGCCATACTCAGGGCACATATTAGATGTGGTCGCCCTATCCTGCAGCGTAAGATTTTTTACACCCTCACCGAAGAATTCAACAAACATACCGACAACTCCGTGCTCCCTAAGCCTGTGAGTTATTGTAAGCGCAAGGTCTGTCGCAGTTACTCCCTCATTCAGCTTCCCAGTGAGTTTTACTCCTAAAACCTTCGGGTTCGGTATAACAACTGGCTGGTTCAAGAGCGCGGCTTCTGCCTCTATACCGCCGACACCAAAGCCTACTATACCAAGTCCATTTATCATTGTAGTGTGTGAATCTGTGCCGACAAGGGTATCCGGATATGCTATATAACCTCCGTCTTTCTCAGCAAGTGTAACGCATGTGCCAAGCTTTTCAAGATTTACCTGGTGGCATATCCCGCCAGAGGGTGGCACAACCCCAAACCCCTTGAAAGCTCTACCTGCCCATTTGAGCAGCTTATACCTTTCCGAATTCCTTTCCATTTCGCGCTCTTGGTTTATCCTTAATGCATTGGGATCATTATACATATCAACCTGCACAGAATGGTCTATTATCAGGTCTACTGGAAGCAAAGGCTTGATTATCTTGGGGTCAAAGCCAGACTCTTTGGCGTATTCCCTAAGTGCAGCTATATCAACTACGGCTGGAACTCCTGTAAAATCCTGCATCAATATCCTAGAAACTTTGAATGGTAGGTCAACATCCTCTGGATTCTCTGCATTCCAATTTGCAATAGCTAGCAAATCCTTTTCTGTGACCTCTTTGCCATCTAGGTTTCTTAGCATTGATTCCAATAGTATGCGAATAGAGAATGGGAGCGTTGAAACCTTTGCTATTCCAGCAGCTTCAAGCTTTTTAAGGGAATAGAAGCTCACCTTCTTCCCGCTAGAAGTTTCAAAAAAATCAATGAAATCGGAATTTTTTATTTGCATTTGCACACCGGAAATATCTCCAGATTTCTCTTTATAAAGTTTTGCAGAATTTTAGGTTTATTTGCGGTTTTTTCTGCAATACAGTCAAAATAAATAATTAAATATTATTAAATTGATATAACTAACATTACGGATTACAGTGCATTTTATATGGCTCAAAACGATTGCGCAGTCAAGCTAATAATAAATGGCATAGTTCAAGGAGTTGGCTACAGGGCTTTCGTAAAGTCGGCTGCTGAAAAGCGCAAGCTCAATGGCTATGTAAGGAACCTTGAAAACGGAAGCGTAGAAGCTGTAGTTTTTGGAAATAGTGATGATATAAAACTTTTCATAAATGATATCAATGTAGATATAGAAGGTGGGCCTTCTGTATTCAATATAAGCTCAGAGCGTTTAGAACTATCTGGGGAACCGCCAAAGAGCTTCTATGTCAAGTGGTAAGATGAAGATCATTTTTGCAAACAGCAGCACTGCAAGGCGTCTGGCTTATATAAATGAGGTATTTTTCAAGTCAGATTCAATGCCTGAAATAATGAAAATGTACCCTATGCTTTATGGGAAATCATTCTACAGAGCCACACTTGCTGCAAATGCCATACACCGAATGGGAAAGGACAGGGAAGCGTTCTATAATGCCATAATACATGACAACCAAAAGCGCATCGAGGCTTTGGCCGGAAAGGAAGCGAAAAGGCTTATACAAAAGTCCGGAATACCGCTGATAAACAGGTACAGCAGGACATTTAGGGCATTTAGGAAGTCTTTAATCAAAACTTACAAAGCTATACAGCCAATGGAGCCCGTAGTGCGCAAGGTTTTCGGAGTAGACCTGCCAAAAAAGCTTATAATAGTACTTACAGAGAATATACACGGCAAAATGTCATGCAAAATGCTTTATTACAATGCAGCTGAAAGTGCAATCTCCTTGACAATAAACCATTCCTCTAAAACAGATCCTGGAGTTGCAATAAGCGAGATAATGCAATTGCTGATAAAGACTCTGGTTGCGCAGGAGGGCATAGTAAAACAGCAAGGAAAAGACGGGTGGATATTCTCCGATGCTGTAATCTCTTATTTTGTTCCAAATGGGATGCTGTCAGAGAGTATGAGGTTTATAGAAAAGAAGCCAATATCAGAATACATGCGTGCAAATACAGCAGCAAATGCAGAGCTCTCAGAAATCTCAAAGCGCCTACTGCCTTATATGGAAGAATATTACAAGAGATTTGCAACTATGACAATATGGGACTATCTGCGCATGACAGAGTTTGCAGAATATATAAAAGCAACCTAAGCCTCCTTGGGCCGAAGGCAGAGCCCGTCAAATAGCGATACCCAGTTGCAATTTAATGCCTCAGAGCTGCGCATTACCCTAATTGTTTCTGTTTCCATATTGAAATAAGGATTTGCATGCCCATCATTTACAATGACAATGACATAATCATACTCATTTGCCCTTTTTGATACCATTGCTTTGCTTTCATCAAGCTTCTTCTTCCCAGTCTCATATTCAATTGCAATCCTACTGCCACAATAGTAGACAGCTAGGTCTGGCGCCCCTGGCCTATTCAAAATCCTGCAGCTTACTCCGCTAGCAGATACAGACTCAAAAATTTTGCGTACCATAACTGCATGTTCTGCGCTCTGTGGGCCTTTTTTTGCAACCCAAACCTCCTCGGTATTTCCATTCCTGAATGTGTATGTTTCGGCAGATCTAGAATTAAGCGCAGAGTAAATTTCGCTGCTTGCGCGCTCTCCATACTTACTAACTAGCTCCTCTATACGCTGCGGCTTTTTTAGCATACCTGCCAAACTAGGGCTGTACGCGCTGGTTTGCCTATTAACAATTTCCTTTCCTGGCACCCTTACAACCCGTGGGTTGCATGTTCCGCCTGCGCTTACAATCGCGCTTCCGATTTCAAGCCTAGATAGCATATACTTTATTTCGTCTGAGTTCTGGTTTCCTCCAGAAATAATTCCGGCTATGTAATTTATGTCTGATGGCTCCTTCGATCTGAATGCTATGAACGTTCCAGCGTTGCTTACAATTTGCTTGCTCAATTCAGAGGCATTGTGAGAAGCAAGTATAACTCCGTATCCAAACTTGCGCCCCTCCTCCATAATCCTGTTTACCATATCACCAACAGCGCTGGACCTGTCCAGCATAGACCTGCCTTCATCTATTATTATGTATAGCCTGGGCAAGTTTGAGGCTCCATGCACAAGCATTCTCCCATACACCCTACTCAGCAGCTCCTCTATATACACCATCTTTGCATCTGAGCTGTATATCCCCGAAAGATTGAACGAGCTTACTCCAAAGGTTAT
>JAVZPY010000033.1:0-321 GCA_038881415.1 Candidatus Micrarchaeaceae archaeon | reverse complement strand
ACGCGAGTTCAACTCCTCCAGCCTATCCTTTATCTGGTAGAGTCTGTTCTTTTCTGCTGAAGAATGCGACCTTCTTATAAACACGTAAATCTCGTTAATCAGATCATTTATAGTTGGATCTCTATCAATTTCATCAAATTTTCTATAAAGGTACGTAAGACACTGTGTCAATTTAAGCCTTTGCAAATATCCCAGCGAGTAGACCCTTGTAAGGGTTGAAGAAAGCTCCCTTATCCGCTGCCTAGCCTCCAGCCCGTCTAGTGCTAGAATATTTATCCCAGATTCGGATGAGTCATATACCTTGCCTCCAAGCCCGGCAAC
>JAVZPY010000032.1:0-6157 GCA_038881415.1 Candidatus Micrarchaeaceae archaeon | reverse complement strand
CCATTTTAAACAATATAACAAAGGAGCTCTCATCAAGGCTACGGCTAGATACTAAAGGTGCTATGCTGTTTTCAGAATTTGTGTACAACCTAATGCATTTGGCTCCACATCATTCATCGCGCAAGATAATGGGCAAGCCAGAGCTGGACAAAGCTACTTTGAGCCTGCTGCGCAGTCATGGCGGCGACATAGCGATAAGGACAAGCAATAACTTCAGCGATTTGGAAGAAATAAAAGAGGCGCTGCGCACAGAAGGCGTGAAAGCAGAAGTAGTAAGGGTGGCTGGCAAAGACAAAATATTGGAGTCTGATGGAGAAGTTGTGCTATATGAGGATACCCCTATAAATGCAATTATAAGCGTGGCAAAGCACAGCAGTGCGTCAAGCAAAATAATACAAAGGCCCTATAACCGCTTTCTCGGAAGGATTGCATCTATGATTTCAAAAAGAATAAGCACCATAAGCTAATCCGCTTCTAATATTAAATCTTTCCGAGCCAAATATAAACTATGCAGCCAGATGAGATAAAGCAAGTGATAATCGTAAGGGCAGACTTGGATATGGGAAAAGGAAAGCTTGCGGCGCAGGTTGCCCACGCATCGTTGATGAGCTACTTCGAATCAGAAAAAGCATCACCTGATACCGCAAAGAAATGGATCGATTCAGGGGAGAAAAAGATAGTACTTAAAGTCGACAACGAAGATGACCTTATAAAACTGTTTAAGGCATTCCAGTTCAAGAAGGTTCCTTGCGCGCTTGTATCTGATGCAGGGCTGACACAGATACCTCCAGGGTCCAAGACAGCTTTAGGTATCGGGCCATGGAAGTCGTCTGAAATAGACGTTTTTACAAAAACGCTAAAGCTTCTCTAGCAAGCATTGCAAATTGCGCCAGCAATTGCGCTGCAGCATTCTCAATCAGATTGCAGCAATGTTTAAATATTTTGGATTGTTGTATAAACCGCCAAGCAGAGTATTTACAATATATGATGGCGGTGCACAGTATGGGGCAAGTTGCCAAATACCAATGCAGCATATGCAAACTGCATTATGCTAGCAAGGAGCTTGCAGAAAAATGCTACGCATGGTGTTCGCACCATAACAGCTGCAATCTTTCAGTGGCAAGGCAGTCAATGGAAGCATTGGAGGGCATTCCAAGAAGCAGAGCCCAAAAGCAAAAGTAACGCATATAATTTTGGGCTATCCACTTTTGGCGAAAGCAATACCAGGCCATTGGCGTAAGCTTGCATAATGCAGCTTATATATCAGTTCTTTAAGTAGAACAGCCATTTTTTGAAATCCTCATTTTTTCCATGCACAATGTCCATATAAGTTTTATGCAGTAGCCCTGTAATCTCGCGCTTTCCGTCTCCAACTTTTATTCCATCTACACTGTATATGGGTGTTATCTCTGCAGCAGTCCCTGCGAAGAAAAGCTCATCTGCAGTATACAGCTCCTCCCTGTGGACAAGTCTCTCCTCAGTTTTTATCCCCAAGCTTGCAGCAATCTCAATGAGCGAATCTCTTGTTATGCCGAGCAGTATGTCTGAGCTCTTGTTTGGGGTTATAAGCCCTCCGTCTTTAACTAAAAATATATTCTCGCCAGGCCCCTCTGCAACATATCCGTTTCCAGAGAGAAATATTGCTTCATCGTACCCTGCCTTCTTTGCCTCTGCATTTGCTATTATAGAATTTAGGTAGTTGCCACTTGCTTTTGCCTCTACAGGGAGAATATTGGAGTTTATCCTCCTCCATGATGACACTTTGCAGCTTACTCCCTGGTTTTTTCCGCCGAGGTATGCGCCCATCTCCTGCAAGCCTATGAAAACACTTACCTTTTTGCCCACAGTAGACATGCCTATCCTGCTGTCATTGTAGAAAGCAAAAGGCCTTATATAACACTCCCTAAGGCCGCTCGCCTTTACAGTCTTCAAAACCGCTTCAAATAATTGCCCTTCGCTGAAGCCAAGATCCATACCATATATCTTTGCTGTATAAAAGAACCTCTTCAAATGCGCATCAAGCCTGAATACTTCCGGACCAATATCGGTATCGTAGCAGCGTATGCCCTCAAATATTCCGCTTCCGTACTGCAACGAATGAGTGAGTATAGGAACCCTCGCTTTTTCTGCGTCGATTACCTTCCCATCAAGCCAGGAAACTTGTTTTTTTGATGCCATAAAACCACTTAGATTTGCAACATTACATATAATTTCGCGCATAAATTTAAACAGGTGCGCAAATTTAGCTAAATCGATACACGCTGCAATAATTTAAATAGTTGGAGTGCAAGGATGTAGTGGCAAAATTGTAACGCATGGTGCTGCGATGGGAAGAAAGCGAATTCTTGCAAAAATAATGGCTTCCGACCTCACAAAATTTGAAAAGCTTGTATTAAAGAAGGCCATTGAAATACCGCGCGGAACAACATTAACATACAAAGAGATAGCAGCCGCTATTGGCAGGCCAAAAGCTTACAGGGCTGTGGGAAATGCGCTATCCAAAAATCCATTTGCTCCAGAAGTTCCATGCCACAGGGTTATAAGGAGCGATGGCAATCTTGGAGGCTACAGCGGCCCCGGGGGAGCCGCAAGAAAGCTAAAGATGCTCAAGGATGAGTGCGCTATTTAATTCAGCAAGCTGGAAGTATCCTTTCTTGAAGGAAAGTGTTTTGCAAACATGCCTCTGCAAGCAGCATGCTCGAATACATAAAAAGCATTCCGCACGCGAAAGCAAGCATTTCCGTTGAAGCGAGAAGCCCCAAAGTGAGGGCGCTGCGGAAGCCCAGTCCGCAATGGCAGGTAGTTCACCTCTTTGCCATTCCCCTGTAAAATTCTACAAAGAATTTGGCCTCCTTGTAGCATTCTACAAGGTCAATCTTCCCAGTTGACGCATCTGAAAGGACCCCTCCAATGAACGGCAACTGTTTTGCAATTTTCATAATATCGAATTCAGCGCGCCTTATCTCCCTCATTTTTGCAATGTCAGAATGTTCCCCCTCCTTACTATCTAAGTAATCTGCTGACATCTTTATATCCATACAACCTTTATGGTACTCATTGTTTGCAACCTCAAAGAGCACAGCTTTAAGAGTTTTTGTATCTCCTGCAGAATAAAGAGCGTCAACAGCATCTGCAAACTCGCGGTCATGCATCATTGCTTCAAAGAATATCCTTACTGCTGTATTCTTTCTGTTCACTCCGCTGGGCAGCTCCCTGTAGTTTGGGTCCATAAAAGTTCCAGTTATGTTCATAAATCCACCATTTAAGCATCGGCCGGCATAAAGCCGGCCATTATTCCACCTCTAGCCAACCCCCATACCATCTACAATGGCGCCTCTTATGTCCCTTTGCGCAATTCCGGCTTTTGCAGCCATCATCGCTATTGCAGGCTCTCCGAACGTGCTCATTAGAGCGTTCTTCTTGTCCTTCAGCATCATAAACTGCCCCATTCCTTCTTTGGTAAGGGCAAGCGGCTTGCCAGGCTCATCGCGTGATGCAAAATCCAGCACACCCTTTTTCTTAAGGCTTTTCAAGTTGTACCACACCGAACTCTTGGAGAAGCCATATGACTCGCACATGTAGTCAACAAAGCTCGAGGCAGAATCTATTTTGTCCAATCCAACTTCGACCAGTATTAGCTGTTCGCGCCTTATTAATCGAACATCGCAAGCGTCCCTACTCGCTAATTGCTGCGCCACACAAACCACCAAAAAAGATTTTTCAGAGATTTATGCAGCACAGCGGTGGTAAGGTGTTGATATAATCAGATTTCTGTTCTGCTTCATGCAGCCGCTGCGCTTGAAGTTTGGGACAAACCTCCATGCGAACTGCTGCAATTGCATCTTTACCACATGCCGCAAAATCTATTGTGATCTGCTACTGTTAAAGTGAATCTAAAGCTTATTAAAGCTTGTGTATAATCTTGACATTTGTTGGTGCTATTTCTGCGCTTTACTCTGCAATCAAAGCCTGCAGTTTTGTATGCGGATATTGCAACAAAGCATTGCAGAATGCTATACTGTGCAAAAGAGAAAGTTAGAGAGCGCCTGCCTCAGAAACATCCTATGTCTTCAAAAGAAGCAAGCTGCTGCCCAACTTCGTCAGAGGAATTAAATACGACAACCTTAGCCCTCATGCGCTCCGCAGCCTCTAGGGCTCTTTGGTAATCAGGCCTTCCTAGAACAGAATCATTAACTATTACTGTTGAAGCTTCGTAAGACTCCAGTGCCTTGATTACGTTGCCGCACCCATGCTTCGACTTCCCGAGCTGGAGGCCCTTGAGGAATTCTTCCATCAGCATGAATTCGCTCCTTATCCTTTCCTTCCCTAGCAGCTCCGCGACTTCGTTGCTTTTTATGAGCTCGTAGACACCTGAGCGCTCCGCATTGCTTGTATTCTTCAATATTATGTTTTTCCCAAGGCTTTTGATGGCGCCGGAGTTCTCCATGTAAGCCTTTATCTGGTCCTTTGTAAACCCAGGCCCAGCTATGATAACAATGTTTACCTCCATATTCGCTATCACCCCTATAATCTCTTCGAAATACTTCTTCTCGGCATCCTGATAATCTTTATTAGACATCCTCTTGCTAAGCCTGCTGTATATCTCATCCCGGAATTCTATGCCATAGCCAAGCAGGTATGCTGGAAGGGCTTTCTCCTCATCAAGGGCTATGATGCCCAATCTTGGCCTATTCGTGTCTGACACCGCGTTTTCTAATACATCTACAAGGTATGGAGGCCACCTTTCCTTCTTTATCTCTATTGCGTCATTAGGGGCAATGTTGAGGGTGTGGTAGCTGTTCAGGCGTACGTACTCTAGCGGCTTCCCATCAAGTATCCTGCCAAGCACCTTCAGCCTTTGGGCGGTCTTGTCAAGCTCTGTCTTCTCTACCCTGAGCGTTATATACACCTCTTTGAGCTCCCCTTCGTCGCTTTCATTGCCCCTGAACCTTCTCAGGCTCTTTCCGCTCACTGCGTCATTTTCGAATATAACCCTCTGCATTGTCCAAAGGTCGTCGAGGGTGTTTGGCAGCAACTTTATTATCCCTTCTGCTCTATAAAACTTAAGTATCTTCATACAAATCAACTGAACGCTATGCATATAATTTAGAGTGATATTATAATACCTTTTTTGCTTGCGCTGTCGTTAAATTCAATAATACACGGCTCGGTAGCAGCAATAACCAGCATAATGGAAAAGTATGGCTATGCCGCGATATTTGGCCTCATGGCACTTGAGAGTTCTTCAATACCGGTGCCTAGCGAGGTTATCATGCCCCTCGCAGGGCTGCTCTCATCTAAAGGCATACTATCCTTTCCGCTTGCATTCGCAGCATCCCTATTGGGTAGCCTTGTAGGGCTCGCCGTAGACTACTACATAGGCTATTATTTGGGAAAGGATGTCGTATATAGGCATTTGCGTCTCTTCCACATATCAAAGGAGCAGCTAGACGCATTTGATGCCTGGTTTAAGAGGAATGGGGCTCCTGCAGTATTAATTACAAGGATGCTGCCCGTAGTAAGGACCGTGATGAGCTTCCCTGCTGGATTCGCGCAAATGGACAAAAAGAAGTTCTTCGGATACTCGCTTTCAGGAAGCGCTGTCTGGAACATAGTGCTAATGCTTTTCGGATTCTATGCATTGTCATCAAGCAATGCTGTATATGTCCTTACCTCGATGGGGATTTTTGCACTTGCCCTTTACATAATATATGTAATCGCAATAAGGAAGCTAAAGGCTTCTGCAAAGAAAATCGCATGAATCTACAGCGCAGAATTGCTTCTGCCAAATAAATCTGCAAAGCTTGCCTCTCATTACGGCATAGAAAAGCTTATAAATGTAGGGCATCCTAAACTTAATTGTACGGAGTAAGGAAGTATGCCGCAAGGCGTATGCCTAATTCTGCGTATAAGGACAGATAGAATGAGCGAAGAAGACGGATTCGAACAAGAAGGATATAGAGAAGATGCGGGTGAACCTGCAAGACAAGGAAGGGAAGGAAGGGAAGGCGGCGAAAGAAGGTATAATTCTATAAAACCAAACTACTTTTTGCCAAAGCCCGTAAAAGTTGGGGATGTAATTGATGTAGAAGTGCAAACCCTAACAAAAAGGGGCGAGGGCCTTGCCAAGAAAGACGGCTTTGTAATCTTCATAAAG
>JAVZPY010000031.1:0-6200 GCA_038881415.1 Candidatus Micrarchaeaceae archaeon | reverse complement strand
CAATCCCAATAACAGGGCGCTTATTGTTAGGGTCATCCTCGAAAACCCACTTTTCCCTCTTTTTCCTTGCCCACTTCCCTATATAAGGAAGCGACAGAACGAACTTTACCTCCCATATGTGCATAGATCCACCCATTTAAACGCAAAAAAAGGTGAGGGGCAGAGGAACAAAATAAGGGATTAGGACGATTGGGGATCGGATAACAATTCTCTCATTAATTTCTGTTCCCACGACACCCCCACACTTGATTATACTTATGAACAAGCTTTTATTTAATATGTTTGCATAATTTTACCAACTAAATAAAATCATTACTATAAAACTACACATAAATTTTAAAAATAGTAATATTTAACTATATAATTAAGAGATAAAAGTTAAATTAAAATATTTAATTAAAACCATATATACTACAATTGGATAAACATGCAACTTCCTGAAAAAATTTCAAAAACATTGGACCAAATAAAAGCAAAGAGGTCCAGAAGCGTAACCGTAAAGCTAATAAACGGTGGGTATTACCTGTATGAATATGGCTATGCAAAAGACCTAAAGAAAGGCAAGGTAAGACCATTCACATTTTATATAGGCAAAATAGAGGAGGACGGAAGATTTGTTGAAGCAAGACACAGATTTCTTAAAACCAAAGCAAAGACAATAAATGAATACATAAAGGAACTCCAGGAAACAGCTGAAAAAGAGGAAGTTAAGATTTTGCCTGAAGGCGATGCGCTTTCCTTATTAAAAGAAATTAGCATGAATGCCAGGGCATCAAACGCAGAAATAGCAAAGGCAACAGGGCTAAAGCAAAGCAAAGTGGCACATATGCTTCATAAGCTCTCATCAGTTTACGGTATACGCTACACAATAGAAATGCGCCCCGAGACATTCGGCTTTTCAAGGTACATGATAATAATAAAATTCGGGAGCAGAATACCGGATCCAGAAGCCCTAAAAAAAATACTGGAGAATGAACCGAAGGTACAGTATGCAGCTTTAACCAGCGGAGATTACGGCGCCATATTTTATGTGCTTGAAGAATCAAACGCTGCCCTTGAAGACTTCATATACCAATTAAGGTCAAAAAGCATATTTGAAAGAGCTCCGGGATTGTGGTATGTAAGCTACCTAATAGAGCCCTATGGGTGGTATGTGCCTTTCAGAGACGAGTTCTTCGAGATGCTAAAGAACAGGGTTTGGACAAGGACCAGAGACTCACCAAGAAGAACCAAAACCCAGCTTCTTAAAACTGAATATGCAATCCTTAGGGAGATGAACCGCAATTCCAGGTCAAGGTTCACAGACATAGATTTAGAATATGGTTTCGGAAGCGGTTCAAGCGAGTACGCATATTATAAATTAATACAAAAAGGCACAATAAAACGTGCTACAATAGCCATGCAAGAGCCTGGAGCCAAATTCATTGCGCTACTATACCTAAAGCAGCGCAATATAAACCTGTTTAACAAAACCAAGGCAAACTATCTCAGAAGCATAATAGAGGAAACATATTACCCATCAAACAAGTTTGTATACGTTGCGGATTCTTCATCGCCAAATGGGATAACTTTACTTGCACCAATATACAAGGATGGGGATCTGGAAAACATAGTAGCAGATCTGCAAAAGAACGTAAAAGGGATAGAAATCAAGAAGGCGATAATAACATCAAACCTTATCGGTTCCTTAGGAATAAGGAAATTCAGCATGAAAGAGTCCTCACAATTTGCTTTACTAAATAAACTAAAATTAGAAAAAGAACCTGTACTAGTACCTAAATAAATCAGCCTCCTCCTCCATTTCCACTCTCCATATTTTCACCTTTAAATTATTTATTCTCCTCCAATTCCTTCCATCATTTCTGCATTTCAATAAACTGAGAATACATCACATAATGGGTTTTTAAACATTTCTATAATTAATTGGCAGAAATATAAACATCAAATATCATCCTTCTTATTCATATGGATTAACCTCTGCATACTGTTATTAGAGTTCTCACAGGAAGCACAATCCACTGCCATAATTTATGCGTTTAGTTCCGCTCAAAGGGCTTCGAAAATGACCTCCCTGGCCCATCAAAATAAAGATATAGCGCTACGAACCCTTCTCAAAGCCACGCATTTACATATATCGGAAAGCTTAAGCCCCAATACCAAAGAAAAGGCAAACAGTCTGCATTAGAAAGTAATATAAGCATTATAATCAAAGTCGCTAATGTGGTAAAATGGCAGAACAACCAGACATCAATCTGGGTCTTGAAGGCGTATACTTCGCTCAAAGCAGCATATGTAAAGTAGATGGCATAAATGGTAAGCTTTATTACCGAGGTTATCCGATAGAGCAGCTCGCCGAATATTCGAGTTTTGAGGAAACAGCCTATTTGCTTCTGAACGGGAGGCTTCCAAAACAGCAAGAGCTCGAAGACTTCTCAAACAAGCTCAAATCCAACAGAGATTTAGAGCCACAAATTCTCGAATACATTCGTGCATCAGCTGGAAAAAGCCATGCAATGCACATACTCAGGACTGCAATATCAATGAGCGCATCTTTGGATAGCTAGGCAGACTCCAGCGATACAGAAGCAAACATGTCAAAGTCAATAAAGTTGATATCCAAAATAGGTAGCATAGTTGCTGCAATAGGTCGGATATCATCCGGGGCGAGATACATACCCCCGGATAAGGAGCTTGGCCATGCTGAGAATATCCTATATATGCTTCAAGGAGAAAAGCCACAGAAGGATAAAGCGAAAATGCTAGATATTATGATGTTGCTTCACGCAGAACACAGCTCAAATGCCTCCACATTTTCAACTATAGTAACTGGTTCAACACTCTCAGACATATATTCGGCAGTTGTATCAGGAATAGGAACATTAAAAGGACCGCTTCATGGAGGCGCAGACGAACGCGCATTAAAGATGCTATATGACATAGGCAATCCGAACAATACGGAGAAATACATAGAGTCTATCCTGTCTAATAAAGAGAGGGTTATGGGTTTTGGGCACAGAGTTTATAAGACATATGACCCAAGGGCAAAAATAATAAGAAAATACTTGGAGCAAATACGCTCCAATTCCACAGACGAAGTAAAAGCGCTTGCCGCAATAGCTTTGCGCGCCGAAAAAATGATGATAGACAAGCTTGGCAAAACGCACAATATATGGCCAAATGTTGATTTCTTTAGCGGACCTGTATACAGGCATATAGGGATACCTATAGAAATATTCACTCCTTTATTTGCAGCCAGCAGGGCACCAGGCTGGTGTGCTCACATGATAGAATACTGGAAAAACAATAGACTTATAAGGCCTCTAGACTTCTATGAAGGGCCTCTGGACCTTAAATATACCCAACTAGGGGATAGGTGAGTAAGTGGAGTATACGCTAAAATGCACCGCGTGCGGTGCAGAATACAAAAGCTCTTTTGGAAGCCAAATATGTGGGAAGTGCAGTTCTATATTGGAAGTAGTTTACCTATCAAAGCCAAAGATACCACGCAAAACTTCTTCGTTTTGGGATTTTTATCAAGCTTTTCCAAAAGGAAATTATAGGCACTATGAGTTGGGAATGACGAGATTGATGCAAGATAAGGCAGAACGCAGCCTATTCTACAAATTGGAGATTCTCAATCCTACACATTCTTTTAAGGACCGTGGTTCAGTTATTGAGGTTGCGAAAGCAATGGAGTACGGATTTGATGAAATTGTCTGCGCATCTACGGGAAATATGGCGTACTCAATAGCATATTATGCTAAGTTGTATGGAATAAAATCTAAAATTTTTGTAAGCAGGGACGCAAATGCAGACAAAATTGATGAGATACGCTCAACGCACGATGCAGATATAACCCGTGGCGAATGGGATTTTACCGGCGCACAAAAAAAGGCGTCTGATTATGCTGCAAAGAACGGCGCATTCCTGGCTGGGGACTACTGCTACAGGAAAGAAGGGCAAAAAAGCATAGCATATGAGATAATGTGCGAAATGCCAGACATAAAAAACATAATAGTGCCGGTGGGCAATGCAACCCTGCTAAGCGCCACTCTGAAAGCTCTCGAAGAAGTAAAAAATTCTTGGAATCTTAGTGAGGTGCCGAGGGTAATAGCTGTGCAGGCTTCAAAATGCAGCCCCCTGGTAAAAGCATTTGGCAGCCACAAAAAAGTTGCCTATGTTCCACCCATGACCGCAGCAGACGCTATAGCAGTAGGATACCCAACCTTTGGCGATCAGGCAATAGAAGCACTTAGGAGGAATAAAGGCAATGCAGTATCAGTAAGCGAAGCTAAAATGGCAGCAGCCCAGAGATTAATTTCGGAAGAGTATGGCCTTACTGTAGAGATGGCTTCAGCTGCAACTCTTGCAGCTTACAAAGACATCAAGAAGAAGCTAAATGGCAAGACAGTACTTGTTATAAGTGGAGGAAACGTATAGCTTTGGCTAACCGCTCTCCTCTCTAAATATTCTGTGTTTTGGAATCCCTTCTATTATAGAGCTACCTTCGCGGGTTGTGCTGCGGAATTCATTGCTCGAGATAAACTTCCTAAATGATTCTACACTGTCCCATTCTGTGTATATCATATACTCATTGTCCTCGCCTATGCTCTTGTACAGCTTAGCATTGCGCATTCCAGAGGTGCTCTTCTTCAGCCCTTCCACAACTCTGCTAAAGATTGCCTCGAATTCCTTTTCATGTCCTAATTTTACCCTATAATACAGCCCAACGTTTATCATGTTATCAGCGATAGCTTGCATTCATTATATAAATTCTTTTCCTGCAAGCATGCCCGATATATATTTAGAAAATTCCTTAGAAGATTATTCATGGGCAAAGATGCGCCATACAATGCATTTGCACTTATGTCATATGGTGCGCCGCGCAGCGTAGACGATGTTGAGGCATACCTGCGTGGCATACGCCATGGAATTCCTGCAGAAAAGTCTGAAGTGGAGAGTCTTGCCGCTAGGTATGCAGCGATAGGCGGCACATCCCCAATAATATCAATAACTGCACGCCTTGCAGTAGCAACAGAGTATAAGTTGTATAGCGAAGAAGGCATAGACTCGTGGGTTTTCATAGGGATGAAGCATTCTTATCCTAAAATAGAAGATATGGCAAAGAGGATTCGCGCGTTTGGGAGCATAAAGAAGCTCACATCACTAGTTCTTGCACCGCATTTTTCATCCGCGGGAGCCGGAGAATACGGGGAAAAACTTGCAGAATATATGGATGGCATAGAGACAGAGGTAGTTAGAAGCTGGTACAATGTGGCCGGTTTCCCAGATATGTGGGCATCAAGAATTTCAAAGGTGATGCAAAACAATGAAGATACGCTTGTAATATTTACGGCGCATGGATTGCCAAAAGAAAAAATGAGAGAGGATGACAGATATGTAGAGCAGGTAGAGGAAAGCGCTGAAGCCATCGCATCAAAAGCAAATATAAGCGAATATGAAGTTGCATTCCAGGGCAGTTCTGGCAGGCACGGATGGCTCGAACCAACACTAGAGTCAAAGATAGAGGAAAACAAAGAGGCTTATGCCGCATTTTTAATAGCTCCTATAGGCTATGTTACGGATAATCTAGAGATACTTTATGACCTAGATATAGAGATAAAGAAACTTTGCACTAAACTTGGCAAAGGTTATTACAGGCCAGAAATGCCAAATGACTCGCAGGAGCTTGCTTCAATTATTGCCCATGTGCTTGCAGAGAAATCAGCCTAAGTTTCCTTTCTTGTGCTCTCATAAATCTCAGCAGCGCCGCGCAACATTATGAAAAGGAAAAGCGCAATTATGAGCACATACCCTATAACCGCCGGATATTTGTCTACGTATTCGAAAGTAAGATATCCAAATGTTAGAAACTTCAAAATATTTATTGCACCCCTGCTTGCATTTGATTTGTAAACGATGTTTGCAAAGCGCGATCTCATTTTGGATGATGTGCCCTTTGCACCCATAAATGCATCAGCATATGAATGACGCACAACGACTAGTAAAAGTATGGCCAAAGGTATTATGTGCAAATATGTGAACAATATCCACAGAACATATTCTGCAACTCTGTCCCCTGCAATGTCTATCCTTGCGCCGAATCTTGAAGTCTGAGATACCGAAAGCTTGTATTTGTGTATCTCCTCTCTGATCTTTTTGTTCCCAAATGTTGCGCCTTTAACATACTTAATAAAGCC
>JAVZPY010000030.1:0-6326 GCA_038881415.1 Candidatus Micrarchaeaceae archaeon | reverse complement strand
ATATGGTAAAGGGCAAAAAGTACGAGCTATCAATAGAGGAAATAGAGGATACTTACGGTACAAGGGTAAATGCCGTAATACCTTTGGACGAAGTAGTCCCAATGAGCAATTCAGAGCGCATACCTGCATACATCTACGGGAAGCACTCTGATTTTGTAGATGGCGTTAGCAGGCTAGCCAGCCTATATGCCGGGCAGCCGGTATCTCCATCCCAGCGCAAAGTCAGCATACTTGCAAAAATTCTAGCGATCTTTGGGTTAGGCAGGCCCGGCCGCAAAAACTACAATTCCATTTAGATCCTGCATAATTCTTCAAGCTATTATCTATGTCAGAGTTCCTAATTTGCGCAGATTCTAGAAAAGTTTTTAAATATATACTCCAAAATGAATATGAGTGGTCTTTATGCAGAACCTGAAGGGAAACCTGTTAAATATAGGCATGCTAGTGGCGGTAGCCGCAATAACCATATTAATTCTTGGCATAAGGGCGTATCTGCCATTCGCATTTGCGAATTCAACATCCTCAGAATCAAATGTTGTGGCGACGGCAAATGTAGAGGCAGTATGCTTCATTAATCTTTCAGTAAACTCGATAGATTTTGGAAACATGTTCCCAACAGAAAATGTACCAACCACGCAAAACGTTGTCGATTATGATAACGGCGGCAACATAGCTGCGAATGTGCTAATGTACGGAACTACATGGAATAACGATGCTAATTCGTTGATATTCTTCGGTTCCAGCAATACAACATACTCGCCAACATACAATACCCCATGGGCAACTGCATTCAATGCAGGCAACTACCTATTCAATTCAATACAGCCAACTGCAATAGTAGTTCCAGCTCCCTCATTTAGCAATCCTTCAACAAATACACCAATATACTTCGGATTGGCTATTCCAGAGGCCCAAACAGCTGGCCAGTACAACCAGATAATCTACATAGAGAACAGTTGCTGAATCAATAGTAAATAAGGGAAGTGGATGCAAGGCAAAGCTGCGTTTGTAGTTGTTATTTTGTTTTTATCGACCCTTTTTTTAGCAACAGCTTATGGTCAATTAGGTGAGGTTGCAGGTCAGCCGACCATAGTTGTGCCAGCTGGCAGTACTTCCTCTGCAAATGTAATTCTAATAAACTCCGGCGGCACCCCAATAAATTTTCGCGTTATATCCCCAGTACTAAGGCCGATAGTAAACGAGACTACGCCTACAGTTGTCAGCGTTCCAATGAATGGCACAATAGCTCCACATTCCCAAATGAATGTCTCAATAAGGGTGTCCGTGGCAGCGAAAGATAAGCCAGGTCTTACATGGACTGGAGTTTGGCAGGCTGTTGAGGTGACAAACAACACTGCATCTGGGCCTACGTCTGCATTGCTGACTGCAGGAGTAGCAAAGATAATAACAATAGACTCTGCTAAACCGCTTCCATTCCCTGTAATCTACATTGTAATAATAGCGCTTGTTGTGGTAATAGCAGTAGGCCTTGCAGCATACTTCCTTCTGTTTTCGAAATCGCACCGCCGCAAACAGTGAGTATATAAGCTTTTTTGGGAAAATTCTACTGCATGCAGGGATAGCAAAGCCAGGTCAAATGCGACAGGTTCAGGGCCTGTTCCCTTAGGGGTTCGAGAGTTCAAATCTCTCTCCCTGCATAAATAAATTTCTCAAATGTTGCCAAAATTATGCAAGAGCAAAGGCGGCATCAAAAGATTTAAAGATTTGGAAATTAAAAATACCTAGCAGTGATATAAATGGACAAACAAATTGAACCAATAAGTCGAAGTCGCAAAGTTTCAGGATTCCCTTCCGAACCAGAAGTTACTGCATATATTAACGCTCGCGGCGACACATTTGCAGCTACAGCAGAGGGAATAGAATTGCGCAGGAGCGATTGCGGATCTGATTCACAGGAGCCGGAAGTTACCACATGCAGAGACAGGCGCAGGGATGTTGGAGACGGCATGGACGGAATGTCTTATTGAGCTTCACTGCAAGTAAAATTGCACTTAAGGCAAAAAGTGTTGCTATAAGCAGAGCTCTGCTGCAAGCCAAATTTTAAAGGAGTGCAAGCATAAATTAGGCCGGGGTTGTCAGAACTCTCCGGTTATTGCTGTTATGCCACCCTTCAAGCTATATGTGTTTGTCCCACCGCTTTTTTTCAGTATATTAGCTAAAGCTTTAGAAGTGTTGCCATGGTAGCACACGAGTATATGGCCTTCCAGTTTCTTCTTCTCCTCAGGCTCCATACCTAGTATTTCTTCTGGGTCTAAACTAATCACATTCTCAGGCGACGTTTTGAGTATCTCATGCAGTTCGAAACTTGTATCCCTACCTAGCCATACGAATTTTGAAAGGTTCTTCTGGACAAGATTTAGCGCCTCATCCAGGTCCACCTCTATATCAATTGCTTCTTCCTTAGCAGCTTTCACTCTAAACACCTTATACGCAAATAAATCTGTTATTCAGTTATATTAAAGTTTCCATTTGGCATGTGCTGCATTATGTAATCAACGTCATCATAATTCAAGAGTGTCGCTATCAATTTCGCGGCATCAGATTTTTTCTTCCTGCCCTGTGATATATGCAGTATTTTTCCCGGAGCGAGTGTAGCAGATGCAATTTCCGGCACAACATGAAAGACGCTCCCTTTTACCCCGCATGCAAGTAACAATGGAACGTTGCGATACCATTCCCTCTCCCCACTAAGAAGGAAACTGCCTGTGCCAAGCGAACCTTTACCTGTGGATTTGCTTACCTGCTCCCTCCTCATGCAGTAAACGTCGACGCTGTTTAAACCTTCCTGCCATCCTCTAGAAAAAGAAGCGGCAAACTGCGCAGCCTCCTCCCTGTCGCGCGCTTCGGACGATACGCCCTCCTTCATCACAGTTACAGATGCGCCATGTATGTCAGCATGGAAGAAAAGGTCTTCATTCCCGAAATGGCGCGAATTTATTATTTCATTCTGTTGTGCATCCCTCCCGCCTATTACAAGTTTGCCGCCAGAAGTGAAGAACCAGTTAAACTTTTCATACCATTCAAGCCTCCTTTTAATCACTATATTTTTCTTAGGCGCGGCACCTTCGGACTCTTGGGCAAGCCTCCTCTTTAGCTCCTCAACGGCCTTCTGTGCCCCATCTTTCTTTTGCATGAGCCGCTTCGCTTTTGTGTAATACGCGTTGGCATTATCCTGGGCGCTCATGTTGTAGTCTAGCTCAAGCTCCATAAAAAACCCTCATATGAGAGAAAGCGAGCCTGTAACTATAAGCGATATTATTATTGCAATTACCAAACCTAGCATTCCTATTATAAGTATGCCAAGCATTATGATTTTAGCGCTTTTTTTGAACTCCTTCTCTGTAGGCCTATAGCTTACGTTCATTACCCTCTTTGAATTTTCAATGAGACTTTTCATGCTGCCTATAAAATCCATTAAAAGCACCAAAATGTTAAATCCTAAGCATTTAATATCATTTACCATGCAATAATTTTATAGGTTTGCTGATGGCTGGTTTTCCATACCAAATAATTGACATTAGATACGGCGAGCTTTGGCTCAAAGGCAAAAACAGGCCTCGCTTCATAAACCAGCTCGTTTCAAATATAGAAGAAGCACTAAAAGGCGAAGAATACTCGAATATAGAGAAGCTGCGCGACAGGATCATAATACGCCTGCTAAAGTCATCAAACGGCAAGCGCATGCTTTCAAAGCTCTCAAAGGTCTTTGGAATAAGCGCAATTTACCTTGGCATAACATGCGCTCCGACGCTTGAAGCTATGCTTGCAGCTTCATCTACTTTGGCTTCAAGAAAGAAAAGCATTAGGATAGAAGCCCGCAGGTCATACAAACTGCACAGCTTCACATCAATAGATATACGCAATTATATAATGCAGAATCAGGACAGGCTTAGTTCACGCGCAGACTCTAGCTCACACAATAAATTGTATATAGATGCACTAAAGCATTTTGCCATAGTTTCTGACACAATGGAAAAAGGCGCAGGAGGTCTGCCTGTTGGCTCATCCGGCACTGCAGTTGCACTTCTCTCAGGTGGGATAGATTCCCCACTGGCAGCATACATGGCAATGAAGCGCGGCCTAAGGCTTGTATATGTGCATTTCCACGCCTTCCCGGACAATTCGAGCGCAATGAAGTCAAAAATAAGCTCAATAATAAAGGTGCTTTCGGAGTATGGCTCGCCAAAGGCTGTGTACTATGTGCCATCGCACATATTTCAGGCATACGCAGCGTCTGCAAAATCCAAATATGAGCTGCTCATATTCAAGCATTTCATATACGTGTTTGCTTCGGCTGTAGCTGCAAGGGAAAATGCAAAGGCCATAGTTACTGGTGAGAGCCTAGGGCAGGTTGCTTCGCAGACAGTCGAAAACCTCCTTGCTACACAGAATGGGGTAGAAATGCTAATACTCAGGCCTCTAATAGGCATGGATAAGCAGGAGATAATAGATATGGCCTCCAGAATAGGGACTTACAGATATTCTATAATGCAGTATAGGGATGTGTGTTCCATAAAAAGCAGGCGCCCAGCAACATCCGCTTCGGCAAGCGCTGTAAGCTCCCTTTATAAAAAGCTTAAAATGGACCTTGCAGTGGGGCAGAGCCTGGCAAAAGCAACAAAAGAGTGAAGAAGAGATTGCCTAAAATACAAATATTTATTATTTATCTTTTGTATAGTTTAGGTATGAAAGATATAACGCCAGACTATGCTGCGAGTTGATCTATTGGGAGCAAAAGGTTTCGAAAGCAGGCTGCAGTCCGCTACTGAATACTTAATAACTTATGCATGGGCGCTATTAATTATTGCGGTTATACTAGTACTACTTTACCTCTATATAGCAGTTCCGCATAAGGTGGTGCCATCGTCATGCACCTTCGTCACTGGAGCGCAATGCCTCGATGTAATCTTAGGTACAAACATAACAACCCATACAACCAAACTTGCTCTTTTCCTTGTAAACAGCCAACCTTATTCAATACTTAAACCTGCGCTCTATGCCTCTTTCTCAGGTAAAAATACAAGTGAATACAGCTGCGGCCCGAGCTACGTCTTGCCAGGGGGCGCAGTTATATGCCTGATAAACCTGCCGCAGAATACCACATTGGGCCAGTTTTTGTCAGGCAACCTATACCTCCAGGCAAATTACTGCGGCCTTGCGCCAAATGCATCCTCAATAAGCTCATGCGAATCAACTCCGAAACAGACCTATGCAGGGACTTTTACAGCGCACGCAGAACCCATGATACAGCCTAACGAAAACATATCCCTCTCAGTGCAGAATGCAACACAACCTGCAGACGGTTCAAAAGACCAACTTTATGCAACAGTAAAACTGCTCGGATATCCGGTAAGCGGCGCTACTGTAAACTTCACATTGAACAACACACTCAATGGAAATGCAATAATATCCCCAAACCCATCCCAAACAAACGGTAGGGGCGTCGCCTCTTCATTCGCATCTAGCTACTCCGTAGGAAATGTGAGCGTAATAGCAACTTTTGCAAATGCGACGAGCAATCCTGTCAAAATATCTTTTGTGCCCTACGTAAGAATAAGATTTGTTTTTCCAGTTCAGCTTAAATCCTCATCATCAGCCGCAGTAAAAATTGATGGGGTTGAATACACATATTCCTCGCTGCCCCCTGAATTCAATTGGACAATTAACTCTACGCACACATACAACTTCACCCCTATAATACCAAACGGCTACCTGTCAAGGGAGGTATTTGACAACGTCTCCTTCTACAACCTTACATTTATAAGCCCGAACGGCACGATCTATGCGTCAAAATCTGGCACAATAAATGTAACATACACACAGCAGTACCACTTCTACGGTTTCGCGAATCCGCCCCAGGGCGGCTCTGTAACCCCTACAAATTCCTGGTACAACTCTGGTATAACAATAACAGTAACTGAAACGCCATCAGTTCTGTGGTACTTCAGCAACTGGACGTGCAATGGCGCAGGCTGCTATGCCGGATCCCAGAGCCCATCAATAAGCGTAACCCTCAACAACCCAATAAATGAGACTGCCAACTTCTACTCGACCAGCTCTACAACAACCTCAACAACCACATCCACGACAACCTCAACTACAACATCAACAACAACCTCAACAACCACATCCACAACAACCTCAACTACTACTTCAACAACTTCAACAAGTACATCCACAACACTAACAACAACCTCAACAACCACATCCACAACAACCTCAACTACAACATCAACAACAACCTCAACAACCACATCCACAACAACCTCAACTACTACTTCAACAACTTCAACAAGTACATCCAC
>JAVZPY010000029.1:5068-6431 GCA_038881415.1 Candidatus Micrarchaeaceae archaeon | reverse complement strand
AATGAAAGATGAGATATCAAAGCTTACTGCGCTTGTGGAGCAGGATGGCACGTACGAATCAAAGCTATCTAGGGAAGTTGCGGCAAACTGTGTCAGGGCGCAGTATGAGACAGCATTTGACTACGGAATTTACCATGATACGCTTGTCTGGGAGAGTGACATAATAAGGGAGCACATATTAGAGAGGGCAATATCACTTCTCAAGGAGAGAGGGTTTGCAAAGGTTCATGATTCCGGCAAATACGCCGGGTGCCTGGCAGTAAACTTTTCAGACATTCGGGATCTGCCTCCTGAGCTTGCCGGTATGAAGGAAAATGTTAAGGTGCTGCTTAGGAGCGACGGCAGCCCGACGTATGTTGCAAAGGACATTGCATTCCATATGTGGAAATTTGGGCTGCTTGAGAATACTTTTAAATTTGACACATTTATAGAGAAGCAGCCCAATGGTAAGCCGCTGCTTACCACTTCTCCAGAGGGCAAAAGCACAGAGTTCAAGAGCGCGGACAGGGCAATAAATGTAATAGCGAACGAGCAAAGCTTCCCACAGCTGCTCGTCAAGCTCGCCTTCAAAGGCATAGGCAGGGATGAAATATTCGACAGGCTATACCACCTCAGCTACGGCAGGGTATCGCTTGAAGAGGGGAAGCTTTCAGGAAGAAAGGGAGGGGCAAAAGAGTACAGTGCTAAAAGGCTTCTGGAGATGGCTGAGGAGAAGGCATACACCCTCATAAGCGACAGGTTCGAGCTTAGTGAAAAGGAGAAGAAGGGGATAGCGCATGATGTTGCGCTGGCTGCAATCAAGTTTGAGTTCCTTAGGATATCCCCAGAGAAAGAAATAATTTTTTCGTGGAGCAGGGCAATGAATTTTGAGGGAGGGTCAGGCCCATACTCGCAGTACATGCATGCAAGAGCTTCAAAGATACTTGCTTCTGCAGGTGATGCTAGCGGCGATGCACCAGATTACGCTTCAATATCCGACGGGCAGGGATTTGCGCTTGTGATGGCTCTTGCCCAAGCAAGGAGCATCGTATCGAAGGCATGCATAGAAAATAGGCCTAACGCCATATGCGACTACCTTAATGATCTCTCGGCTGGCTTCTCAAGCTTTTATGAAAGCTACCCTGTGCTCAAGGCAGAGGGGAGTGTGAGGGCAGCAAGGCTGCTCTTGGTAAAGGCCTTTGCAAAAATACAAAAGGAAATGCTAACCCTGCTCGGGATACCTACCCCGGAGAGGATGTAAGCATTCAAAAGTTGGTTTTGCATCTGCACAGCCTGGCGCGCAGTGCAGGACATTTAGATTGCATGTGTGCGTTTATTTGCTCATTGCTTTTAGCTGCGCGCACAAGGCTGTGAATGCAATGCA
>JAVZPY010000029.1:0-5058 GCA_038881415.1 Candidatus Micrarchaeaceae archaeon | reverse complement strand
TAACTAATAAATTATTTGGGGTAATAAGTATCTGATAACTTATAGCAACGGGCCCGTAGCTCAGCTTGGATAGAGCAGTACCCTCCTAAGGTAAAGGTCGCGGGTTCAAATTAGGCGTGCGGGCTTCCGCAGGTATATGAAAATCCCGCCGGGCCCGTAATCTAAAGTGGTTTGATGGCAAGTAAAAAGGCTAAGGCAGGAGCAAATAACAAAGGCACAGAAGAACCGGTGTTTGTAGTAAAGCGCGCCACAAAATTAGGCGGACTGGATTACATACACATATCGCTAATAGTGCTTGTTGTAATACTAATAGCGCTGTCTTTTGCGCTTTCTGTATACAAAGAAAATGTGATAATCAAGAATTGCGAATATGGGATATCAAACTCTACATGCATACAGCCAAAATACAACCAAACGCAGGTTATAGAAGGCGCTGAAAGGGCATTGGCTGCATACTCCTCTGCAAATGGCAGCATATCGATAGTGCCGTATTATTCGCTTGTAAACCAGTCTACTGCGGCTTACATACCATCTACGGCTGATTGGCTGGTGAGCTTCCCTTACATAGACCCGCTAGACCACAACAAGGTGTTCAATGCAAGCATGCTTATAAACGGTAGCACTCTTGCGCTTGAGGGCTCATTCTTGGGCATACCAAAGCCTAGCTCCACCACTTCAAACATGGTAGTAGCAAAAGGCGCGATAGAGATAGCTGGAAAAAGCGCATGCAACACGACAGAGCCAATACCGGTTTATTCGATAACTGACCCGTATGCTTACGGCGCGCTTAATTCTTTGCGCGATGGCATAAATGCAAGCCAGAAGTTTGGCAATAAGGTTAACGTTTCATATTATTTCATATATACCGACCCGTCTATAGCGCTGTACGGCAAGTACGGCATAGGAAGGACCCAGGCACTAGGAGAATATTTATTCTGCGCATCAAAACAAAGCGGGCATTTCTCAAATTTCACATCTATAGTCCAAAGCGAGTTTTATGGAACGCCACTGCTTAACATAACGCTCAATGACACTGCAATAGAAGCAGGCATGAACATGACTTCATTCGACAGCTGCCTTAACAATTCCGCAATCGCATTGGATTACCAGGCAAAGCTAGCTGCCTATTACGGCGTAACCCAGACACCTACCTATATAGTCAACTGCATGTACCAAACGCTACCTGAAACTCTCGACAGCGCAATAAATTATTCTATTGACACTAATGTCCTCGGAAAGAAGGTGGAGCCTTGAATAAGAAGCACTTGATAGTAGGCCTTGACTTGGGCAAGAACTCCGCAATTGCATGCCTTGACTTGCACGGAAACCTTGTGATGAGGATGCACGGAACATCTATGGGTTTTAATGGCATAATACAAGCAATAACAGAAGTTGGTGTGCCTTTGATAATAGCCGGGGATAAAAAATCGCCAAACTGGATGGTGCGGAAAATTAATGCGGCATTCAATTCTAGGCTGTTTACGCCAAAAAGCGACATAACCCTCGAAGAGAAGAGAGAGACGACAAAAGGCACAGGCATAAAAAATGAGCACGAAAGGGATGCTTATTCAGCGGCAATCAAAGCTTACAATTACCACGTGGGCAAGCTTAGGCAAGCGGAGAAGATTGCGAATATGCGTAGCAATAGCGCTGATGCAGAGGAGGTAATGGCAAAGGTTATAAGGAAGTATTCTATAAGCGAAGCCATGAGCGGCAGGACCGCAAATAGGCATTGAGGTTTTATTATGGCGGCCCAGACGACTCGCAGGCAAAAAGAAAAGCGAACACATGAGAAGGCTGCGACTAGGCTCCACAGGATAGTCTCACTTATCCCAATAAAATCTATGATATATACAATGGCACTTTCGAATGGGATATTGGGAAATTTTGCCTCCGTGGAAGAATTGCAAAAGCTAAACTATTCCGAATTGACCCTTTTCAGGCTAAGCACTTTTGCAAAAGAATTCAGTCGCGGAAAGCATGACGGAACAAGGATATATGCTGAGCTTGCACGCGCAGCAAACAGTTACATAGATCTTATGTATTCGCTAGATGCCAATTCGCGCGAGAGATTTGAGGCAGAGTGCGAAAAATTAGGCATAGGGGAGAACAGCATGGTTAGGTTTCCCCTAAGCAACCCCTACGGTAAGCATGACTGCGTGAGAAATATGCTCTCGCACCTTTATGCAAAGCAGTTCATTTTAATGCACAGGAACTTTTTAGAGGCAGAAAAATTGCTTTCGATGCAGAAGGCATTCGGTGTTGGAAACCTGAATTCGGAAGCAATAAATTTATTGGCTCTTAATAATAGAAAAATTAATGAATACGCTAGAAGGATACTCTGGTCAATTGCTCCACCAAGCGAAATGGAAAGCAAAAAATATGAGTTTGCGGAGGAGTTTGCGCGCATATCTGAGGAAAATGGTCTCAGCATAGTAGAGCTTGCTGCATACAGATTAAGCACTGATCTGCTTTCAAGTGCAAATGCAAAAAGACTTTCGAGAAAATGAAGCTCAGATCGTCTAGTCCGGTCAAGGACGCGGCCCTCTCAAGGCCGAAACCCGGGTTCAAATCCCGGTCCGAGCAAATGCACTGGTATGCCTAATTTTACTGCACACTTTACTGGCTGTTCTTGATGTATACGCATGAGAGGCCCGCCGCAGTAGGGCATTGGTTTTCAGCTTCTACAATTACCAGATATGTACCTTCAGACTCTGTAAGGCTGCCGCTCACATTTGTAGGGGTATATGCAACAACATCGCTTGGGCCGGCATCTGTGCTTACGACAAAAACAATTTCATGGCCTACGCCGCCTGAAGGGGATCCTATTGATATGCTTGAAACTCCCTGCGGTATCTGGATAAGCACAAGCTGCTTTGCTGGGGGCCCCTGCGATCCGACTACCTGCGCAACAGATGCAAGTTTGGAAGCAACTTGCTGTGCCTCTGTTGTAGACAGCGTAGAACTTGACGCTGCTATCTGCACAAACGCTAGCACCACTATCGGAAGAAGTATTATAAGACCGAATGATAACGTTATAAGAAGCTCTAGGCTGGACTGAGAGCGGTGTGCCTTCCCATTTGATGGGACATTGTACATATTATTCCTCTTCTGCTTGGGTCTCTGCCCTGTGCAGGTCTATCTTTTTCTCTTTGAGCCTTATGAACTTTTCCTTCGCCCTTTTCATCAGCTCCGAGAATGTCTTTTCGAAAATGAAATCAGAGGCGCTTACGTTTACAGTACCGTTTTTGCCCATTGATATTTTAAGCTCCATTTCATACCTTTTCCCCTTTATGCTCTTTATGTTTAAGTGCAGGTATTCCATTTCCATTGCGCGCGACTCGCCAAGTTTTGAAACCAAGGCCTTCAGCTCTGAACGCATCTCATCTTCATACTCTGCCGTTTTTTGGTCTATGCCAGAGATAACAAACTTGCTCTCCTCAATCCTGCGGCGGGCAACTATGTTATGCAGGAGATCGTGTATTGTTAGTATACCTACAGGCCGCTGCCCGTTTAGAACAACAAGCGAGGATATGTTGTTTTCCACAAGCTCCCTGGCAGCTTCAGACAGCGTATCTGTATGCTGCGCCACCCTTGGGTTTTTCTCGGCTATCGCTTTTATCTGCACATTTGACGGGTAGTAAGCTTTGTCGTGCATTTCCGGCAGCCTTGAACTTATATTAGAATATTTGTGCACCAGGTCGAAGTTTGTAATAAGGCCATCGAATTTGCCATTTGTAATTACTACAAGCCTGTTTATGTTGTTTTCCAACATCACCTTCCTTGCCTGCGCTATGCTTGCATTTCCATCTATAGCTATCACAGGGGTTGTCATTGCTTCCGATACTTTTGCGCCTTCAAGCATATGCAGCGATAGCATCATTTTAAGCATTGTATTCCTATCCACAACTCCTATTATCTGGCCATCCTGTATGTAAGGTAGCGCTTTTGCCTTTGTGAGAAGGAAGCGCTCTGCCAAAGCGTCTATCGTTACGCTTTCGTCTATCGCTTTTACCCTTTTTACAAAGCTCTCAACCTTTTGGCCTTTTCCTATGCTTAATGCGCCCTTGTACCTGTATATTGAACGCATGTCTAAAATTCCATAATATTTGCCGCCTTTAGTAACAACTGCGGCAGGTACCTTGCCGAGCTTTGGTATCATCTTGGTAACGGGTTCGGATGAATCTATTATAGGCACTTTTGATATCAAGTCTAATGGTATGTTGTTATGTTCCATTTCTACACCCTTTGCTTTTGCAATATTGACATCAGATAGTTATATGAGTGCAAGAGAACTTATAAATAGCATTATATGGGAGATTATATGCCGTGCCAGGATGGCAGATCGGCTATGCGGCCGCCTGCAGAGCGGCAAAGGAGGGTCCAACTCCCTCTCCTGGCTTTTTTATATCCTGCAAAAGCTTGGTTTATTAGGGCATTATAAATATTTGGAAGCCACATATCGCCACATATCCATACGATTTGATGGTAGCATAAAAAAATACGCTGAAAGATTTAATGGTGAAGAGGAAGCTGTGCTAAGCCACTTCTTTACAAACATGGATAAGCCAGTGTATGGGCTTGTGAATATGCCTAATGACGTGTGCGTCGGCTCAAACTAGATATT
Source organism: Candidatus Micrarchaeaceae archaeon (assembly GCA_038881415.1). Taxonomy (GTDB): domain Archaea; phylum Micrarchaeota; class Micrarchaeia; order Micrarchaeales; family Micrarchaeaceae; genus JAJZYW01. Next base: position 431 of record JAVZPY010000029.1, on the reverse strand, counting down.
AGAGATCATCAAAAAGCATACGCAGGATAATGCTAGATGAATTTCTTAGGGATGAAGACTGCAATTATTATGATGATCTTTTTGATTACCTCAAATCCGTGGAGAACATCGGAAAATTCAGACTTGGAGGGCAGAGAGCATCAGGGCTATTCGGAATGGCATTGACACAATATTGCGGCAATTCCGTGGCTGACCCTGGATAGCCAGACACTGGGTATATTAGTTGATTGGAATGTGATTCCGGCCAGATATGATAGGTTGGACAGCACTCGAAGAATAGCGGACCATGAAAATGAGAAGGCCAGGTATAGGAAAGCTTACAAGAAGCCCATAAAAGCGCAGTCATTCGATATAGCTAGGGGAATCTTACCGGCTGCAACAATGACCAACCTTGGCTAGCATGCAACATATAGAACTTTTAGGCACTCTAT
>JAVZPY010000028.1:0-7289 GCA_038881415.1 Candidatus Micrarchaeaceae archaeon | reverse complement strand
GGCCTCGCCCCAATATCCTCAACCAATAAAGCGCTTGAGCGTGTAGGTATGAAATTGGGTGATATAGACCTTATAGAGTTGAATGAAGCATTCTGCGTCCAAGCGCTTGGTGTAGTAAAGGCCATGGGGATAGATATGTCAAAGCTTAATGTAAATGGCGGAGCTACTGCACTTGGGCATCCTCTCGGCGCAACAGGAGCCCGCATACTCACGACACTTCTCCATGCAATGAAAGACAGGCGCAAAAAGACAGGCCTTGCAACGCTTTGCCATGGAGGCGGCGGTGCGGCATCGATGATAGTAAGGATGGTATAATGACAAAAATAAGCGTTATAGGAACAGGAACAATGGGAAGCGGTATCGCCCAATCTGCATTGTCGTCCGGTTTTGAAGTGACAATGGTAGCGCACAGCGATAAAAGCGCAGCAGAAGCAAAGGCAAAAGTAGAAAAAGGATTCTCAAAAGCTGTAATGGCTAATGCAATTTCCCAGAAAGATGTGCCGCAGCTGCTCCAACATTTAAAAGTATCTAGCAGCATTCAGGATATTTCGGGTTCGGAAATTGTAATAGAAGCTGTCTCTGAGAACTTTGATGTTAAAAAGGAAGTATTGAGCGCGGCAGAGAAGTATGCTGGCGGCTGCATCATTGCAACAAACACATCTTCAATACCAATATCAAAACTTGCAGAAGCGCTTAATTCCAAAGACAGGTTCGTTGGCATACATTTTTTCAACCCAGTTCCAGTAATGAAGGTTGTTGAGCTTGTAAAGGGCGAACACACATCCGAAGAAACACTTTCAAAGGCACGCTCATTCGTAGAGAAGCTTGGCAAGGCTCCTATAGATGTATTGGACTTCCCAGGCTTCATAGCAAATAGGCTTCTAATGCTTTTCATAAACGAGGCAGCAAATCTGCTAGACAAAGGGATAGCCACAAAAGAAGGCATAGACACAATAGTAAAGCTAGGCCTCCACCATCCAATGGGTCCTTTTGAGCTTGCAGATTTTATAGGACTGGATGTATGCAATGATATAATGTTGGAAATATATAATAGAACATACGAAAGAAATTTCAAACCTGCGGAATCAATATCAAAACTGGTAAAGGAAGGGGCGCTAGGAAGAAAGTCTGGTAAAGGCTTTTATAACTACCAAAATTCAAACTAACAGTAAGCCACACATATAAATTTATTTTCCACTCTATAATAAGCACTTCTTTCGGGTCCATAACTCAGTTTGGCTAGAGTGGCTGGCTTTTAACCAGTAAGTCGGGGGTTCAAATCCCCCTGGGCCCGTTATCTTTCAGGTTACGCTTGTTGCTTCATTTCCTTTTAGCTGTAGGACAACTGTGGGGTCGTCTTTACCGGATGTTTCCCCCCCAACATACTTTATTGCAGTTCCTATTGCGGTTACTTCCATCCATTCCCCATTGTGCATGTACTCTATCTTCAATTTTACCCCTATTATTCCATCTGCACCTAACTTATTGGCTTCATCTGTCATCCTGCCAAGAGCCATCATTCTTGCATTGTACATAAGCTCTGTTATCTGCCCAAGTTCCCCTTTGGCCATTCCCTTAAGGCCAGTTGCCAAACTCCCTATTACTCCCATACTGTAAACCGAATTCCCAACTACTAGGGCAAGGGGCTCGTAGCCCTTGTTCTTTAGTAGCCAGAAATCGCTTGTCGACAAATCGCTTGTGAAAGACATTTTCTCACCAATTACGTATCAAGACTTGGCCGTTTGCGCGGTTCCTTTCTTAATGGAGTTGCGCCTAAGTTCTATTAGTCCCTGTAGCTCCAGCTCAAGTTCGTTAGACTGCTTTTTTTCAACAAACTGTATTACATCCTTACCAGTTTTTCCAACTGGAGTAGCATCTGCATCTATAAAGCCTGCCTTCAAGTCCCTATTTATCTTCATATGGCATAAACCAGTCATTTTGTCAAGTGTATTGGTCTGTGCTTCTATGTAAGATATACTTTCTAGCGGTGTGAAGTTTAGTTTATTAGATAGTATACCACCAGATTCTATTATTCTTTGAGTTGTAATCCAGTAAAGCTTCCTCGGATATGATATCATGGAAATTGCCATATAAGCAAGCAGTACAACTGCACTTATATATAGTGTACCGGCCCCAGCCTTTTTGAAATTGTAGAAGTTCGAAAGGATAAGCAACACTATGATATATACCACGAAAAAAAGTAGAATCCCTTTTACTGCCTGCCTAAAAAGATACTTGTTCATGTTTGGCCTTATTTCTCTCTTTACAACTTCACCCTCTCTCAGCTCTAACGGAATGCTATAACCTTTCTTAACTAAACCTTTAGAAGTACCATCCATGGAATCAAATTTATTTCAACGGAAAGCAATTTAAAACGAATGCAGATCATAGCTCTCTCCATGAGAGATAAGCCTTCATGACTGACTTTTGTCCTTGCATCATTTCTGATGCCCTTGTCAAAAAACCCTCAGGTGATATGTTCTTCATGCAAACTATTACTACGTTATCAGAAAAGCTTCCTGCCTTCACTATCCTTACTATAAACCTGCGTTTTAGCTTGCCTATATAAGAGAGCATTTCTTCCCTTCTTCCTACGGATTGTGCAAAATTTATTGCCAATACTCCTTTGTCTTTGAGACATTTGTGGGCATCATCAATGAAAGAATCTGCAATGAAGGATCTTGGTATCTCCAAATCCTGGTACGCATCAAGAATTATTACATCATAAGAATTTTGTTTGTGTTTTACAAAGTCGCTTCCATCCCAGTTGAAAACTCTAGATCCTGCCTTTGGGAAAAATCTCCTCCAAATGTCTATTATCTTCTGATCCGATTCCACTGTATCGACAACCGCATTTTTCCCAAGTATCTTGCCAAGCTGATATTGTACTGTCCCACCTCCAAGGCCTATAACAAGTACTTTTGGCTTTTCGAATGCAAATGCAGGAGGAAGCAGATAATCCCAATAAGAACCTGTATACAATTCTCCTCTTCTGAATCTGGAATACACTACCCCATTGTAAAGCAGTTCTCTTACCCTAGAATCGCCGCTTTCAACAACGCTTATATTGTTACTCCCGGATTTTATAGAGGATACTATCTTGCTTCTTCTGAAGATGTTGCCAAAAAATGACATATCCTACGCCTAAAAGCTTGATACCTCCTTATATGCTTCGTACAAGGTTTCTTTTTCACTTTTTCTTATATCAACTATTGGGAAATGCACATATGTAGAATCTGTACCAAGTACAACTTTAGATGCAAGATAAGCTGTACCTAACGGATATGGGTATTCTGATATTGCATCCTTTATTTTTGTAAGCCTTTTTTGCAGCAAAATAGCCTGTTTTGTTTTACCGTTTGCGTTTGCCTTGTAAACTTTAACTGCAAGGTCTATAAAATTTGTAGTACCACATATTCCACCTGCAGCACCATATGAAAGAGATGGCAGCAAAAGATTGTCTTGTCCCTGGTATACCATAAAGTTGTTCGGCATGGCGTCTTTGAATGCCATAAAATTGTTAAAATTCCCGCTGCTTTCTTTGATACCTACAAGGTTTGAATGTTCATCTGCAAGCTTCCTTAATGTGTCTGCTTTTATTGCATTGCCAGATAACTGTGGTATATTATAAAGCATTACATCGGAATCAAGCTTGTCCAAAAGTCTATCAAAAAATGCAAATATTGCATCCTGCCTCATAGGTATATAATAAGGTGTATTCAAAACTATTGCGTCTGGCCCAATATCAAGAACTTTGAGACCAAGTTCAAGCGTGTCCTCATAATTGTTTCTGCTTACATCTGCAAAGAATGCATGCTTCGAGTCTATAAGTCCTCTAAGAAAATCTAAAAATCTAAATTCTTCCTTTTCTGATAATATTGGAAAAGAGCCTGTTGACCCAGCTCCAAACACTCCAATAACCCCGCTTTTCAGTATATGCCTGACCAGCTTTTCGGTTGCATCAAGGTCTACTTCCGTATCCCTGCACGGGGTAATAATCGGGCACATGATGCCTTCTGGAATCATATTAGCACCAAAAATAATGTATCCATAAATTCAAATGCAGTACCAATCCAAAGCTCCCCAAAGTATACCGAATTGGAATAGAACGCAGGCAATCTATAGTCTACCAAATAATCATCTAATAATGTTTACCTATATATACACCCTAAAAGTTAAATGCTTTCTACTATAAAGTGTAAATATCGCAAAATTTTAACTCAGCGAGCGGGAAGTATCTTTGACTTGGCAAGGAGATGAAAGCAAGCAAAGGTGTTTATAGTTGTGGCTGTAAATGTTATTGCTAAAAAGGCTCGCCTGCGGAACGCAGTTTAAACGCTCGCAGAGGATTATGCCTCTGCTTTGTATATAATTCGGAATATGAAACACATATTCCAATACATCAGCAAGCATTGTCATTGAAGCGAGAGGCCTCAAAGTTGCGGGCGCTGCGGAAGCCCAGTCCGCAATGGCAGGTAGTTCACTTAGAGTTGGATTACAAGGCTATAAATAAGGTTATAACTTTATAGGAAGAATACTGCATGGTGCTTCTTTGGATGTTAAAACTATAGAATACCGGCAGCTATCAGAGATAATGATAATGTTTGCCATAGTGCAATTTTTAGGGCTCCTAGTTGTGGTGTATGCGGCAAGTGGCACAGTTTATGTTCAAAGTGCTCCTCCAGCCATATTCCAAATGCCAAGCAGCTTACTGGTATATCTTGCATATATTGTTTTTGCTACCCTAGCAATAATTTTAATATCAAAGTATTACGGTGGCAGAAGATTCTTTATAATATTAGAAGCATTTGTAATATTTATCGCATCTGTTTACCTATTCTTAATAGCATTCAACTCTATATACCCTGCAGTTGCGATAAGCATTGATGGCTTCTATATTTCATATGCAAGCATAGTTGCCGTCTTATGCGCTGCAGCATTAGTGATCTTAAAAAACAAATGGCAGAACCTAAGGAATGCTGCAGCAATAATAGCAAGCGCAGGAGTTGGGGTTGTTCTGGGCTTGAGTTTTTCATTTAAGATTGCCATAATTTTTATGGGTATTATAGCAATATACGATTTCATAGCTGTATTCATTACAAAACACATGATTACTCTGGCAAATGCTGCAAGCAACATGAACCTCGCGTTGCTTGTAGGAATAAATGAAGTTAAAGCCGTCCCCCAAAAAACCGTACCTAAAGAGTACCTTAAGGAATACAAAAAACAAATCGCTGCTAAGACCACATCACAAATTAGTAAATCGCTAGGTAAAAATATGGTCCCATTTATAGCCAAGGTGGAGCTTGGCACGGGAGATCTTGCTATACCTCTAATGGTTGCAATCTCTGCATATAACTATACGTTAAATTTTGTGCTAAGCTTCTTCATAATCTTTGGAGCAATCCTTGGTCTTGGAATAACTATGTTCATACTAAAAAGGTATGCCCGCCCACTTCCTGCAATACCGCCTCTTTTCCTAGGTGTGCTAATAGGAATACTATTTTTCTTGCTCCTTCACAGATTTGTCTAGCGCAGTAAGCTTCCCAGACCTCCAGAATTTGTCTATCTCATTAATATAATTCCCAGATACTGATATCCCAATAGATGAACTTATTAGAGTTGAATATCCTCTCCAAGTATACCTCTTGTCAAGGAATAATATCGCAGCTCTGTCTACTTCGCTCCTTACTGCCCTTCCAGCAGCCTGTATAGCTCGTATTATTCCAGGTATAGTGTAAGCATATTCGAACCCTTTTCCACCAAACTGCTTTTCAAATACTTCTATTCTAGCCTTTGTTTCAAGATCAGGGACTGACAGTGGCACACCTACTATAACTATGCCTTTTATTATGTTATTCTGATAATCTACACCTTCACTTAAACTGCCACCCATTACGGCAAACAGAACAGTGTCTTCGGCTTTTGAAAACTTTGCTATAAGCGCTTTTGTAGCGACACTATTCATTCTCTCTTCCTGTACTATAGTTTTTATGTTGGATATGTGCTTGTAAACCCCGTTTAGCACTTTAAAGCTTGGGAAGAAGACGGCTACATTTCCTGGTATGTGCTTCTTGAACTCCAAAATTTTTTCAGCTATCTTCCTATATTCATCAGGAGATCTATTCTCATATTTTGTAGTTATGCTTCCATCTACAAATGCTATTCTGTTTCTCCTTGGAAATGGCGATTCATAGCTTTTTGATATTGCTTCATCAAGCATAAACATATCGGAATACATATTCATTGGAATCATTGTTGCACTCATAAAAACATTTGAATATGGTTCCTTAAGCACTTCAAGGGATTTTTTTGGAAATAGCGATTTGATCGAAATTTTTATGTTTGGTCCATTCCTTGATAATATTCTCGCTACTGTACCATCATCTATAGACCAGGCCCTAAGGAATCTAGATAAGTGCATCAATGAAGACCTTTTTGCGGAAGTTTTCTCTATATACTCAAGCCCGCGTTTTTCGAAATAATCTGCAAGTTTTTCTGCTTCGCTGCTTACCTCCTCTGGTAAGTCTCCTTTATCCACAAAAGCTTCTTGAACGCTCTTAAGCTTTTTTTGTGCAAGGCTCTTTATTACAAAACTAAGGTAACTAATATCCATCCCATTTCCTATGGCAATAAGCTCTTTCTGCGCCTTTTCAACAGCAGACTGTGTTATAGAACTGCTTAAATACTCTGCAGCAAGGCTTGCAATATTGTGTGCCTCGTCCCATATAATTATGCTGTTAGAAAGGCTATGTGAAATGCTTTTTAAGAACACGTGCCTTGTATATGGATTTAACATGTGTGCATAATCAGCTATTACAACCCTAGCATTCCTTGCAACGCGTATTGCCGCATAATAGCCACATAGTCCAGCATTAAAAGCTATTCCAAAAAATGCATTATGGCCATTAGTAGCGCTTGATATAAGCTCTTCTGGTAGTTCTTCTGCTTCTTTCAGCTTATTGTAAAATGGGCACTTCTTTTCTTTTATGAGTTTTTCGCATAGAGGGTAAAAAGACTCAGAGGGGAGCATATTGGCTGCTTCGTTGGTGCACAAATTTACTTTACCTACAAGGTCAACGAAATTAAAGTCGATTTCAGATTTTTCGCGTATTCCCTTTAGTGCTTCAACTGCTATTGCATGCTGCGAAATTTTGGGCGTCAAGAAAAAAACATCTAATCCTGTTTCCATCGCAAAAGTCATTGCTGCTGATAGTGCAGCATCGTTCTTGCCTACTCCGGTCGGCGCATTTATGAGTATGCTTTTGCCATTTTTTAATGCGGAATAT
>JAVZPY010000027.1:0-7348 GCA_038881415.1 Candidatus Micrarchaeaceae archaeon | reverse complement strand
AAAATTAACAAATCTATCAGATCTGTTTAAATAGTATAATCCCAATGTAGCGTTTAACGCTGAAAAGTAATCAATACTTTTATTACCGGGACCCGCGAATATAAGCTCTGCATCATATGAGTTACTACTTGGGGTAAGCAACGGGGCTACAACTATCTGGCTATAAGCAAGCCTTTTGCATTTCATTAACACAAGAAGCTAGTACAGCATTGAGTTGTAAGCTAGTTCCCGAATGGTTATATCCGAATGTTGAAATTGCATTTAAACTATATATAGAAGCATTACCAACAATACTGGTTGTATTAATATACCACATTTTTATTAATATACCACATTTTAGTAGTTAAATTTGTTATACCTATTGCAGCTATTCCTATAGGCGCGTTATAGATATTTGAATTTTCATTAGTTAATAATTGTGACTCTTCAAAATAATTATACGTTATAGAATTATTGCAAAGCGGCTCAATTTTTAGAGTAGAGAAGTCGGTAATGAATATAACTATAATAGATACTGCTATTAAAAGCATAACAATAAACAAATACTTTTTATACCGATATATTATTTCCAACACTTTCATAGAAATTCTAATACTATTTAAGTAACCTCAGCCCGACCGCACCTTGAAAGCCTTTAATTTTTCTACGTCCTGCAGATTTATTGGCGTTGCCCTGTAACCATCCAGCTCCTTTAAGTAAACTTCAGAGAAATCCAATCCTTTTCCTATCTCCTTATAAGCCATTTCACCATTCCTAGTGGCAAGAATGTATTTGTTGCTCTTTGTAAATCCGGTGCGTGGGTCGTAAGCAACCCATTTCCCCTTGATGAACAAATCAACGAATATATGGCCCTGTATCACATCCGAGCGGTCTTTTCCGCTTACCCAATCCTCTTCCAGCGTCTCGACGTATCTTGCAGGAATTCCCAAGCTTCTGGCGATTACTATGAAAGCAATTGCGTCATCTGTGCAGCCAGTGGAATAACCTGATGCGAGAACCTGAGAACCTGTTCTATGCCTAAAGTCTATTTTGGACGAGGGCTTATAGTCAAGGCTGGATACGAATTTTGATATTGCACCCAATTCCGATTTTATGTCTGCTGAGAGCATTTTGCTGGCTATCTCTCTGACCTTATCGTCTATCATGGTAAACTTACCTTCCTCTAGAAAAGTCAGGCTATTTATGCCACCAACGCTTTTCTTGTTTAAACCCATAAGAATCACGTTACGACTTTCATAGAAATTAACTATTTAATCTTTATATTTCTCTCTTTATAAACATTGGTTTCGATCTTTTCATAGATATATATCTCAGGTATTCCTATCACGCTGCCAGCTGTTTTTTCCGACTTAAGCTTGACCGCCAAATTCCGTCACTGTTTTTTTATTTTGTTTAAAGCCACGGCGTTAGAGTTTGCGCCTTTAAGCCTAAAATATGGCTGCAACGCTTGACATATGCATTAAGCCTTTTTCTGTCAATCTTTTTCTTTATCTCCTCGTGCAACTCATTTCTTAACGTAACTTTAAAGTATGCCATATCTATGAGCGTCTTTTCAAGATTCGATATCGGAACCCAAAAATTTCCGAATTTTACGATTTCATAGCCAAAAAACATCCTCTTATTTATGCGTGCTATTCTGTAATTCCTGCCAAATAAAGTCCTTGTTCCCTGCCTTACGTTCCTCGGTGTGATTATAACATTATTTGTCTGCTGCATGGATATGCCCATAATGCTCAGAGCGCTTTCTAGGCCGTAATAAAATGGCGTAAAGGCAAATCCTGCCACTATCAAGTCTTTATGAAATGTATAAACTCCCTTTGTAATGCGCACTATCTCTCCAGAAATTAAATAGTTGTGCAACATCAGCCTTATGTAGCCATTGCTTATATTTTTGGCCTTAAAAGCCAGGGCTACATCCGTTGCCTTAAATGCAGGGTAATCGTACGAACTGAATATTCGCTTAAACTCTTTTGCGTATTTCGTCATAATATCTTCTTTATGTTTTCATATATCTGTTCGAATGAGGGTGCAATTCCTTCATAGACCAGATCTTTAAGCTGCCCAGCATCTGAAGGAGGCTTTAACTTTAGCAGGAAAGCGTTCAATTCTGATTTTGATTTTTTATCTATTTCATTATTTGCTACGAGTATATATATGTCGTAAAGATCCCTCATATACATCCTGCTTTCATATGCTTTTATTTTTTCTAATATGAAATCACTGGCGGAAAGCGTATTTACAAACATTTTCGTACCGTCAGTTTTTGTATATTCGATCTGTACGCTTTTTATTCTAGTCGGCTTTTTGAGCATTTCAAGTTTTATTAATGCCTCCGGATTATGGACTGTTATTATTCGTTCCGACCCTATCGGGTAGTCCATTTCTGCACCGCGCTTATGTAGCTCCCATGAAAGCTTTTCCAGTATAACTTTTACTTCGGCATCACTTGCATAGAGGTCTATGTCAAAAGAAAACCTTTTCCCATTATAACACCTCCATATCGCTGTGCCGCCATGCATTACTATTTTTTTGTCTATAACCAAAACTGATTCCATGGCAATGTCTTGAAGCCTTGCTATTGCCACCTGTTTTTCCGACTTAAGCCTGCTTTCTATCGACTCCATTTTATTACCTAGGTTATAATATAATATAACATAGGTAAGTATATATTTAAATCTTTTTAATTCAGTGAGCGGGAAGTCACCTTAACTTGGCAAGGGGACGAAAGCGAGCAAATTCATTTTTCATACGCTTGATTATTTATTGCAGCTGCAGGTTCAATCGGCTCATTACCTGCCTCGTTGATGTATTTATCTATTTTAGAGCTAATTCCGAACACCCTTGTGAACACAGTACTCTTTATTTCAACAAGTAAATTATCTCCATCTCCTACGATTTTAATATATTTGTTATATTGGGGTTTGCGTTCTAGTTTTTTATATATAGAGTTTAGTAGTTCAGAGTCCTGAACGTTGCTAGGCGCAATACTAACATAACTAAAATCTACGTTCAGCAGCGTATCTCTAACCTTAAATTCCAAATCCTGTTCTATCCTAATCAAACTCTTGTCTGATTTTATGGATAGATTGGCAAAAGGATGGTTCACAGAAATAGGCAGGATAAAAGATTCCTTAAAAGAGAAGGATCTTTCACATTTTATGAGATCTTAACCAGAGGCACACTAATGTCTAGTTGGAATTACTACGCTGCCATTTCTGAATTTTTCCGTGGCAGGCGGTTTGAAACCTTCGTGTAAGCGTTTGGTAAAAGATGTATTTACTCGCTCCTTAATGCCTGTATTGGGTCAACCCTTGAAGCCTTCCAAGCAGGATAGAAGCCAGATATCAGGCTTATGCCAACTGCAAGCAGTATTGCAAGCAGTATTGTGCTTGGCTCTATTACAGGTGATATCGACGACACTGAACTACTTGAGCTGGAAGGAGCGCCGCCAAATGATCCTCCTGCTCCCCCAAACAAACTACCTCCGCCTCCGGCTCTGAACCCACCGCCAGCTGGTGCACCTGCTGCTGGTACCGCAGAGGTTGAACGCGCGACAGAAGGGCTGGAGAAGCCATGCGATAATACCGCAGGTAGGGCATATGCCCCTCCTATCCCTATAACTGAGCCTACTGCGCCGCCTATTAGCCCTATTATCGCTGCTTCGAGAAGAAACAGAGAGAGTATGTCCCTCTGCTTGAATCCTATTGACTTGAGTATGCCTATCTCCTTGGTCCTTTCAGAAACAGATACCATCATTATGCTGAGTATTCCTACCCCTGCTACTATAAGCGATATCCCGCCAATAGATCCGAGTAGAAGCGATATCGACCCTGTTATGGATTCTACTGTGGAAGTCAGGCTCTGCACCGATATTATTGTAGCGCTATTTCCGAATATGTCGCTTAACATTGTATCAAGCGACGCGGTAGATTGGAGGTTTGTGGCTTTTATCACAAGTACATTGTAAGAGTACCTGTTTGCAAGGTGCTCGGCTTCAGTAAGCGGTATGAACAACGAGGTATCAGCGTCTATAAAGAATGATGTGCCGTAATCTCCAAGCACACCAGTAGGGAGTATTGTCGCAGTTGAAGACCCTCCTGAAGAGCTTATGTCGCTCAGGTAAAGCGGCTGATTTACGCTAACCTCTGGCCCTGTGGCACCAGAAGGGAATGCTACGCTGTAGCCGACCAGAGCCTGCGGCAGGCCGCTATCGCTGTACAGCGATCCGTCAACTAGATTCAAACTGCCCAAAACAGATGTTATGCTGGTGTTTTGTACGCCTAAGATTGTTACGCTTGATGATTTGCCATTAAGGGTTGTTACGTTTGCAGATAGGCGTATCAAAGGCACTACGCTGCTCACATTAGGAAGCGATTCTATCTCGGCTATCTGCTCGTTTGTAAAAGCAGATCCAGGCCCTCTTGAAGACATGTATACTGTTGTAGGGCCTATGCTTGAGAGCGATTTTGATATGCTTACTGACACTCCGGATACAAGGGAAATAAGCGCTATTATAGTGGCCACTCCTATTACAACAGTAAGAATGGTGAGCCCTGTTCTAAGCTTCCTCTGTGACATTCCCTTGAGTCCAAGATAAAGAATGTCATTAATTCTCATTTGCCTGCACCTTTAACCTTTTGTATTTTTTGCCTTTTTGTGAGTGCGCTTCTTTATAACTCCAAAGTAAACCCCTGCAACTACTGCTATGACTATGATTGCCAAGATAGCAATGCCAACTATTCCTGAGCCTTTGTTTTTAAACTTCTTAGCTGGAAAAGCGCCGGAATTGTACCCTGTTGCAGAAGTCAGATTAGATGATTGAGAAATTGATATCGGAATATCTATCAACTCGCTTTGCTTTTGGTTCAGATTGTTGAGATAGGTTATTGTAAGCGGCACAGTGTATGTGCCTGGCTTCAATGTTCTGGAAGCTTCAAAACTTATGGTGAACGGTGTTGGGGAGTCTACGCCCACAGTGCCTATGAATGTGGAGTTGGCTCCGAGCACCGGTATTCCCTTTATCCCTGCAGTGTATATTGAAAGCGCAGAAGCTGCTGTGGTGCCAGTGTTAAGCAGAGTGCCCGTTATTGAGAATATGCTTCCTGGAGTAGGAGCAGCAGGAAGAAGCGTGGTGCTTGTTTCGGTAATATTTATGTCCCCAGGAGTAAGGAAGCTTAGTGTCCTTGTGCTGCTCTCTGACTGGCCGTTAGCCACGTAGTTTAACTGCATCGACATGGTTGCCACAGTACTTGATGAGGAAGTTACATATAGTTTAACAGGAATGCTCTTGCTCGAGTTTGCCGGAATATACGGGAATGAAAAGTAACCATCGCTGCCTAGTATGGTTAACGGTGAATCTGGAGAAAGCTGGACTGTGACGTTTGTTAAGCCAGAGCTTCCAGAATTTGATAGAGTTATATTGACAGTTTGTGGCACTCCGACTTCCACATCCTCTGCAGATGAAACTGTAAGCGCGGTAGGCTGCGAAACGCCATATAGATCCAAGGTTGTCTGAAGCGATTCGTTTGTGCCGTATGCGTTCGTATATACGATGTTGACAGATGCGGGAACTGATGTGCCTGCAGCTGAAGGCGATACATATATCGGTATCGTGGAATACACAGTTGAGTTAGGTGCAATTGAATTAATTTCAATTGGAGTGCCTACAGGATTAAGAGTAGAACTTGCTGTTATACTCGGCTTGATGTTATATGCATAGCCTGTGCCAGTGTTATGGATTGCAAGCGTAACATTGTTTACTGTGCCGGAAACAAGGCCGCGGTTTAATGCGCTTATAACAAAACCTGATGTGCCCCTAAGCGGAACATAGAATGAGGTGCTATAATAGTAGCTGTTGCTTATGTTTGTGTAATTCCAGTAGAGGTCGAGCGGCTCATAATATCCTTCTGTAGGGCTTACTGAGGCATTGGGCGATACATCAAGATAAAAGGTTGCTGTGAAAAATGAATACGGCTGGACATTGCCTATGTAGTCTACAGCGGTAGAAGTGCCATTCGTAGTAGTGAACTGGCTTGTGAGCGGCACCTTCGCAAGCACTCCTACCAGTTCGCAGTTGTTTGGATTGTAGAGCTTTACCTGAAGCGGGGCATCGTTGTCACCTGGGCCAACTGCAATTTGTGAGCTTGTCTCATTTCGCGTGAAGTTGGTTGCCCAAGAAGCGCCAGTAACGTAAAAGTTTGTCAGCGCAGTGTCGTGGCACGATGCAACTACCTGCGCAGCATTGCTTACTCCGATAAGCATGGAAGCAACCAGAAGAGCCATGCCAAATATTGCAAAAGTCTTAACCCCGTTCATCTTTATCACCAATTTTGTGTTTTTTACTAATATTTCGCTCCTCATTGAGAGTATTTACTCTGTACGAATCGCTGTGGTGCTCTATCATCCCATCGCGTATGTATATGCGCCTATGCGCAAAAGCCCCTACTTCTGGGTCATGGGTGCTCAGCACTACAGTAGTATGGTTTTCATTGGACATCTTTGTAAGTATGTCAAGTACGACTTTTGCTGATTTTGTATCAAGGTTTCCTGTAGGCTCGTCAGCAAGCAGTATTTTGGGTTTGTTTACGAATGCACGCACTATTGCGACACGCTGCTGTTCCCCGCCGCTTAACTCGTTTGGCCGCTTCCCTGTCTTGTCGCCTAAGCCTACCTCAGCAAGCATATCTTTTGCAACAGAGACTATGTCAGGAGATGATTTGCCGCTCACCATTGTTGGAAGCAGTACATTATCCAATGCAGTCAAGTACGAAACTAGGTTATATGATTGGAATACGAACCCCAAAGTGGAATTCCTCAGCTCTGCAAGCTCATTTCCATTCATTAATGATGTATCTTTACCATTAATAATTATACGCCCAGACGTCGGCGTATCTAGTGTGCCCATTAGGTCTAGCATTGTGGTCTTTCCTGAGCCTGATGGGCCCATGATCGCAACGAATTCCCCAGTCTTTATGGAGATATTGATGCCTTTTAGGGCTACATACGCAACGCCAGCTTTATTCGAGTATATCTTATGCACATCGATAAAGCGTATTGCTTCGCCATTGCCTTTGTTATCTATCTTGCGTAGCTGCTGGGTTATACTATCACTTTTGCAATACCGCCACATATTGCTTAATTCATATTCTATGCCAACCAACCCATAAATAGATTTTGTAAAACTTCGCTTTTTTTATTGGCACAACTGTATTTTTGTATGCAAAGCATTCTTGCTTCTACCTTAGATTAATCCACGCTATTAAGATTAGCATACTGATATTAATCTAATTTAGGTTCGGTAGTTAGTAGCTTGCTTCTGTTTGCATATGCGCTTTATGGCTCTGGCTCA
>JAVZPY010000026.1:0-7524 GCA_038881415.1 Candidatus Micrarchaeaceae archaeon | reverse complement strand
ACTACAGGAGTGGGTTCAAAATTATTTATTATGGCGCAGGATATGGAGCCAGGAATTGTAAATATAAGCAGTTTTTCTGCTTTTATTGATGGAAAGAACAGCGTAAGCGGCAGCTGCACGCCGCAGGTAGTTTTGGATGGTGAATATGTTTACTGCATGGCAAACCTCACAGGTACCCCAACTACTGGAGGCTTATATACAGGCACATTCTATATGTATGCCAACTATTGCGCGCCATCTTCAATCAATTTGTACATTATGTATTGCCCTTCAAATGATAACTTCACTTTCAGAGGCAATATACGCATACAGGCTGAACCAGTGCCATACGGTATTATAGAGCAGCAGTATCCAACAACTGGATCGCAGTTTCTTACAGTTAACGTAATAAATTCTGCGGCTGTAGCCGCACCGCCAGGATTTCAACAGATGATCTCATTCGACCCATCCCAGTATGCACCATACGAGAGGCAGAACCTTGGCAATATAAGATTTTTTTATGGCAACCAGGAACTTTATAGTTGGTGCGAATCTGGATGCACAAATACTTCTACCTCCAATACTATATTCTGGGTGAAGCTTCCAGAAGGGATACCTGCAAGCAGCCAGATTGAGCTTAAGATGTACTTCCTTCCGAAATTGGCTGATTATAAGGATAATTTTGCTGGCGAGGCGCCGCAACTTACTTGCCCAAACCCTGCATTGCCGCAAACTTGCAAAACATACGGAGAATATGATAATGGCATGAAGGTATTCGATATATATTCAAATTTTGGCGGATCCTCATTGCCGCAGGGTTTTGGGGAGCTGCTAAATGGAGGAAGTGTAGCTGTAGACAATGAGCTTCAGCTGATACCAGCTTCTGCTGAAACAGATGTATATTACAACAGCACTGTCAGCATACCTTTAGTAGCAGATGCGATGGTGTCCTCTGACACAACTTCTGATGCCACCGTATTTTTCTCCGAGGACAATATATCTTTGACTCCTTCTAGCGGAGCAAATATATATGACGGGTATCTTGGAGGTTACGCAGGGGGCACTACCGAAGCAATTTACAAGGATGTTGGTGGGGTATACACGCCGCTGGCCAGCGGCGCATCATCATATTACCCTTCAGTTATAACTTTGGGCTTTTGCGGCAGGGGGGATTTATTTGCGCTGCAGAATTATACAAGCCAAATAACCTCAGCTGATACTTCTTTCGCAAATGGCAGTTATATGCCAGGATTATCAGCATACAACCACGGAAGCGGAGCACAGGTCACATACCAATGGTTTGCGCTTAGAGACTGCCCACCAGGGAATGTTATGCCGCAGGTTACTATAGGTTAGGCTATTAAGCATTTTTGGTAAATATAATCCTGCTGGTGCGCCTCAGTAGCTCAGCATGGCAGAGCGTCTGCATGGTAAGCAGAAGGCCGAGGGTTCAAATCCCTCCTGAGGCTCTGGAAATTATCAACTTTCAATTTCAGCAGCACGTGCTTCAATGACTCGATAAAATTCATGAAGTGATTGGTATGGCTTTATTCCCGCCCAATGTTTTCAATGATTTTTGTTGAGCCGGCAAACAGAATGACATAAATATCATATGCTACACAATATAAATTGTTTGATTGCTACGCTTGTAGGATTTGCACATTGTGCGCTTATTCTATACAGTTCGTTACAATGCGCAAAAAGCCGCGGTAATGCATGTGGCATGGTACATACGGCTATTGCAACATAGTTTAAGGAAAGTGAAATAATATGGAATTATATGAAACAGAAAGAAACAAAAGCAGCGGCAGCAATGCTGCTGGAAAAGTTGAATTGTCCTTTTACGGCGCTGCAGAAGAGGTAGGACGCAGCTGCATAATGCTTAGGGCAGGAAACGCAAAGATACTGCTCGACGCAGGGCTGGGAAACGTAAACGAGCCAGGAAACGGCGCTGAAGGGGCAATGCGCATGCCCCAGATAAGCGATGAGGAACTTCGCGGCGTTAATGGGATCTTCGTTACTCATGCACATTTGGACCACTGCTGTTTTGTTGCGCATGCATACGCTAGGGGCTACATAGGGAAGGTTTTCCTTACAGCGCCTACTGCTGAGCTCATGAAACTTCAGATAGCGGACTACATTAGGATATCAAAACCCAAGGAGGTTACACCAAAAGTCCTCAAGGAGCTGGCTTCGAGTTACGCTGTAGTTGAATACAGAAAGCCATTCGAATTTATGGGGCTTAGGATTGAATTTATAAATGCGGGGCACATACTGGGCAGTTCGATTATAAAGATAACTTTTAGGGGGAAGTCAATTCTTTATACCGGTGACCTTAACCTTCAGAAAAGCTTGGTGCTGAGCGGAGCAGACTTAAATGGGATGAAAGCTGACACTCTTATAATGGAGAGCACATATGGGGGCGAAGGAGACGTTTTTGCAAGCCAGGAGGAGAGGGGCGAGCAGATGGTTAAGAGCATAAACGAAACGCTGCTTAAAGGAGGCAAGGTGATAATACCAAGCTTCGGAGTGGGGAGAGCGCAGGAGGTTCTTATGTTCCTGAACAAAATGATAGAGTCTGGAGCACTTCAGAAGGTGCCAGTATACGCAGACGGATCAATAAACAAAATAATGAAGGTGCACAGAAGAAACCTAAGGTATTGCAGGAAGGACATACGCGAAGCTATGCAAAGCGAGAAGAATTTTAGGTTTGTTAGCGGCAAGGAGAGAAACAGCATAGTCAAAGGGGGCAGCTGCATAATAGTCACAACAAGCGGGATGCTTAAAGGCGGACCAGTCATATTCTACTTGCAAAAGCTTGCGCCAGATTCTAACAACAAGATGATAATGGTTGGCTACCAGGCAGAAGGCACCCCAGGAAGGGCTGTGCTTGAAGGCGCAAAAGAGGTAGAACTTGGAGGGAAACTTGTAAAAATAAACCTTGCAGTTGAAAAGCACAGGATAATGGCCCATGCAGACAGGAGAAGCCTGGAGGAGATACCAAGGCTTGTGAAGGGCCTTAAAAAGGTGTTCATAGTTCATGGAGATAAGGAGAAGCAGCTTTCACTTAGCAGCTGGTTAAAGTCATCGTACGAAGTCATTATACCAAGGATAGGTGAAACATATTCTGCCTTTGCATGGCACCATCTAGAAAGAAGCTGGAAAAGGCCCGGCAAAACATCAATATTCCAAACTTCAAGCGATGCAGTTGGCTTTGCCAGGGTTAAAAAATTTACTGAAATAAGTAATTAGCGCTTCTGCTGCACCGCATCCTAGTGGCAAGTGGCTATGCGCATGCAGCAGTTGTATAGTAAAGCCCAGTACCTTCTGATGAATTAAAGCCGACATAAACAGGTACCTGCAAACCTGTTTCATTGCAAGGGTTGCCTCTAAATATAAAACTGCTAGATTCGTTTGGCTTTATAACTGCAAGCGGCACAATTGAGTTAGAAGGGAATTGGTTGGCAGCTTTTATGTTGTATATGGTAACATTTGATTTGCCTGGATTGTATATTGATATATAAGAGCTTCCATTCTGTTCATAAGGCCCAATTGATACATATAGACCAGGGTTAACATAAATGTTTGCATTGAGCTTGAGCAATGGGCTTTTGACTGTAATATTATGCAATCCGTGGCTTAATGAAGCATTTACATATAAGTATGACATAAAGCTTGTATATGGGTAATACTTTCCGTTAATTAAAACTGTTGCATTTGAAAGAGCTCCATTGGGAGCATTATTTACATCAATTACTAAGCTGTTGCTTGAATATGCCGCAAATGCTATTTCCGGATTTAGGGATTTGCTGTAAAGTATTTGGTAAAGCGAATCACCTGCAAGCTGCTCCGAAATTAGCTCGTACAGGGCCAGTCGTTTTTCTGTTTCGTTTGATTTAGGCGCACATGAAGTGGACTGATACGGTTCATTTATACATGAGTAGTCTGCCGCTGCTATCAGAGGCATTGCCTGCGGAAGGTATCCTAAAATTCCTACCTCTGAAAGGTTCTCGCTATATGGCATGCCGCTCAGCATTACACCATCAAGAGGCGAGCCTGGCTGGATATAAAAACTCTGCTGTCCCATCGCTTCGAGTCCTGCAGAAGCGATGTATGATTTGGTCGAATTAATTGAAGCAATCAGGCTGCGCAGCAGAGCTATTTCGTAAAGTGCGATGAAAGCATCATTCGGGTGCACAGATATATACCTGCTCGCATTTGCCCATAAGGGCGTTGGCAGGTTTGAAGCGTTTATTGAAAGTGCATTGAATTTTGCAGCAGAACTGTAGTTGTTGAATATATTTATGTGGTATCTGAGAAGTACACCTAGCACATCTGCCTGGCTTAAATTCTGGTTAACGTTACCCAAACTGCAAACGCTACCCCTTGAAATTTCTGAAGACAGATTTATTCCAGAAACAGACCCGAGATTATATACTGAGGAATTGGCTGACGAAGTTACAAAATATAGATTTCTGAGCGCTTTTATGCTTGAATTCTGGATGCTATTGCTTGCATTGTAATAGGCAGACATGTTGGCAAGAATTGAAGATGCGGGCGATGTGAGCGTACTTACAAATCCAACACTAGTAGACAGATTCCTCCCGCATATTTGAGCTGGGGTTGGAGGCGGCACATGTATTATAACAGGCTTAGGAAGCGCAAATATGAATAGGTGCTCAACTCTTATCGTAACCAAAAATACTATCAGCCCTATTGCAAGCAATAAAGCTGCGCCTATTTTTATGTTGCTGTAGTACTTGAACCCTACCATCATTTTTACACAATATGATAAAGATTGGAGCAATTAAAATATTTTCCATTTAGACTGCGCAAAAACTTTGCTAAAGCTTATATTAGTTATGGGAGATTTGAAGCTTGATGCGTATGATTTTAGTTGAGGATTTTGTAAAGGCCATAAAGGTTTCATTTTATGATGAAAATTCCATATCAGAATTTGGTAGCGTGCGCTCAGCCTTTGCATTTTACTACAAAGCAGCAATTATTCCGATAGGAATTTCTGCAGCAATGCTTATTCTTTTTGGAAATTACATAGCACAATATTCTGGCTTGGGGCTTGGAGGGCTGCTTGGGGGATCATTCGCCTCCACTTCGCAATTCAGCGATGTTTATAGCTTCATTTTTGGCATAGTTTCAATGCTTGTGCTAGTGCCAGCCATGATAATATTTGAGACGGCATTTTATCATTTTGTAGGCCATACACTAATGCACAGATTTAACAAAGGCATTTCTAACACTGCAGGAAGCGCAGTATATGGCTTTATGCCGCTTGTGGTTCTTTCGTGGAGCTTCCCGCTTCCTCTTGTTGGTGCGCTTGCAAAATTTGTCGGAATAATGTGGGGCTTTGTAATACTTATTGCTTCTCTTGCTAAATTGCATGGAATAAGCGTTGAAAGCGTAATATTGAGCATGCTAATAATCTCTTTTTTGGCGGGCATTGCGCTTATTATTATCATTGTGCCAATATTCCTTAACTTATCTTCCAGCATCAGCAGCCTGCCTGTGGGCAGCGCTATTGCTTCTGCAGCTTATCCTTCAACTTTGACGCCTTCCGAAGCGGCTGCCTACAGCTGGGTGCCAATCCCATACAGCATATTGCAGGGTGCTGGAAGCTTGACGGGTGGTAATTTACCTTGAACGCTGCACCCGCTTTGCACCTGACTCTATAATTTGCATGTAAGATGAGTAAAGCTTCTCTATGCTCATATTCTTCCTGACGAATTCAAATGCAGCCATACCCATTGTTGATGCAAGCTTTTGGTTGGAGTAGAGCTCTCTAAACTTCGAAGCAAAATCTGCCAAATCACCGCTTTTGTAAACAAAGCCCCGCTTGCCATTCTCAACAAGCTCAGAATTTGGTTCAAATGATATTGGAGGGTTGATCTTTTCATTCAGCAATATTGGCAGGCCGCATGCCATTGCCTCTATTATAGACCTTCCAAGACCCTCCCAGTTAGAGGTTATCACAAAAAATGAAGCGTTATTGTAGACATGCACAAGTTTATCGCTGTCAGTGAATCCAAGAAATTTTATATTGTCTGATATCCCCAAATCCTTTGCCATTGATACATACATATCCCTGTCTGGACCATCCCCAGATATCCTAAGGAGTTCAGCGGATGAAAGAGAAGGGTCTATGTCTAGCAGCTTCCTTACGCCGCGTAACATGAATGATACGTTCTTTTGTGATTCTTCAAGCCTCCCAGCATAGACCGCTCCTTTGAAACTTTTTTCTGTGCCTGCAGGTTTGAATTCAGGGTGCGGCGCCCTGAGCAGATACTCAACTTTTACATTGCTGCCTTTGAAGAAGAGCGCCGCATTGTTCGCTTGCAATGCAGATATTGCTATGTAACACCCAAGCCAGCCTTTCATCCGCTCAAATATATTAAGCTCGTATGACTTTGAAAGGAAATCCCTCAGCATCGAAATTTTCCTACTGCTGCTTTTTTCTCTTGCAGAGTTTATTGCCCTCTCATATAATGAAGGGTCCTTAAAAATTGGCAGATTTGCCCCTTTTGAGAAGACCCTCTTTATAGGACTTTTATAATAGTGATTTACAACATCAGCCCTGTCCGTGTATATGCAAAATGGGAGATTCCTGTCTCTCCTAATCTTCATGTCTATTATCTTTGCATCGCGTATAGAGTTTAGAAGCACAACGTCGTATGCGTATGGGTCTGGGTCATTTTCTGCGTACTTTATGCCGCCTCCAAATCGCGAGAAGTCTGCATACGCTTCTATTTCCGCGTCTTTGAGGTGTTCAGAAAGGTAGCGGCACAGCCAGTATGAATCTTTTGCAGCACCCCCTATCGTCTTAAAAGACCCGCTTTCCATTACCAGTACTCTTATTATTGCCTCACCCGTATACGGTTGCGGCATCAAGACCTTTATCTCTTGCTTGGCGCCTTTACAACTATCATATGATGCTCCCCCTCGTAGCCTAGCGCGGCCTTGAACTGCTCTGGCTCCATTGTTATTGTACTATCTGAATACGGGTCATTTATATAGAAGAACTCTTTGTCGTATCCCTTTACAACAACCCAATGCGGGGATGATTCTAGATATGGGTTAATGGCATTTGCATTTACAACTACTATTGGTATCATGTTGGCTGCAAGCTGCTTCTTTATAGTGTTAATTGTTGCAAGACCGTAGCTCTCCTTTATAGACATGCCCTTAGCCTTATCTCTTATCTCCGCAAACGAAGCTTTAAGAGCATCTAGGTTTATGCCCTCAAGTACAGCCAGCTTTTTCTCATAGCCTTCGTCCTTCGCAGTTGTTATTATCTGCGGCGTTATGCCTCTCTTTGCAAGTGCATACGCTATGCCGTATCTTGAGCCATGCCATACACTGCCACGTACTGCTTCTTCCCATATAGCAAATTCATTTTCTTTGCTCATTTTGAAATTCTTTTTAGAATACTTTAGCAGCATCATGGCACAAGCAGCTGCACTAGTAAACTCTTCACTTTGCGCGTATGTTGGGATATCGTATATTTTTGAATCCTTTTGCTTCTTTTTGTGT
>JAVZPY010000025.1:0-7790 GCA_038881415.1 Candidatus Micrarchaeaceae archaeon | reverse complement strand
CTTTGAGGATCTTGTAAAGGAACAGGGCAAATATTATTGCCTTGAAGATATGGACAAAGCTCTGCCAGAGGGTGAAAATAGGACATTCGTAAAATTTTCCGACATGAGCGCCGCAGGAGGAATTATACTAATAGCTTCTTTTGCTTTTAGTGTATATGAATATTGGCAGGAGATATTGTTTATAGGCAGATATGCAAACAAAATAGGCATTATGCTATTTATAAGCAACATAACTCCATCTTACATTATAGCGATAGCTGGTGGATTTTCTGCCCTGATTATGTTAATAGGGGCAATACTAGTATTTGCGAGGAGCGGGAAGGGATTTGGATTTGGTCTTGCTGGAGCCCTAGGTTCGCTCAGCACTATGCTTTACTCATTTTCTATTGCTGTAAACACTCCAGATATTATAATAGCTGCTCTTTCATTTGTTGCGCTGGTTGTGCTTGCATACTCCACAAGCTTATATGAAGCAGAAGAGGTAGTTTCTGAATTTAAAGAAACATCAGCAGAAGGTTCGGAGGGAGAGGAACTTGCATTCCCAAATGTTGGCAGATTTTAGCCGTTTGTTTCCAGCGTCCTGGTTTGGTACCTTCCCATCCTTTCTATTTCGGCAAGTTTTGATATTATTACATGCGCTTCGGAAGATGAATAGCCTTTGATGAAACTTGCAAACTGGCCGCTGCTCAACGAACGCTTCATAAGAAGCAGGTCTATTGCTTTGTCCATGTCTTCTGCATTGCTTGATGATAACCCAAAATCTATAACAAAAAGCTTCCCTTTGCAAAGCATTATATTTGCAGGAGTGAAATCACCATGCGAAACTCCTGCGGCATGGATTGCAGCAAGTAGCTTCCCAGCATCGCTAAATACCTTCTGCTTTATTTCGCCTCCCCGAATTGCGTCTGAAAGCCTTTTCCCTTCTATAAATTCCATCAGTATCGAATACTTGCCAACGCGAAGCAGACGCGGTACAGGCACCCTGCAAGCCAGAAGCCTTGCCATTACTCTTGCTTCAGACTTTGTCCTTGAAGCCCTGAGGGGCTCATCCATTTCCCTGATCCTGTAGCGCTTTGGAATCCTTGACTTCAACACTGCAGGCATACCCATGAATTCTGAAAGGCTTACCTTAGCTTCAGCTCCCTCTGATATTATTCTGCCTACCATTTTACATCGACCTTGTCTATCCTATACTTTTGGTCTATTCCGCACGAGCTCGCAGGGCTTGATATTCCGGAATTAAACATTTTTTCTGCAGTGAGCGCTATCATTGCACCATTGTCTGCATTGTATTCATTTGGCGCCACTCCAAAACGCACTGAATGGTCTTCGCATAAGTAGCCTAGCATCTGCCTTAGCCTGGAACTCTGCGCTACCCCGCCAGACAGCACAATTGCATCCTTGTCTGTAAGGAGCAGAGCGCGCTCCGCAGCCTCGCATACCATTGAAAAAGCAGTTTCCTGAAGGGAGTATGAAACGTCATTAACACTGTGGCTTTCTAGCATGTGCTGAGCATGAGTTAAAAGCCCAGTGAATGCAAAATCCATTCCCCTTACAGTATAAGGCATCTCGATGTAGCTCCCAGATTCTGCAGCTTTTGCTACTGATGAACCCCACGCTGGCACCATGCCTGCATACCTTGCAAAGCTGTCCAGCATGTTTCCCAGCCCTATGTCCAAGGTTTCCCCGTATACCCTGTACCGCCCTATTCCGCGCTCAAGGCCAAGTATTTGCGAATTCCCGCCACTTACGTATATTGCAAGAGGATCATTAAACCCATTGATGTGCTTTGTTATCTCTATGTGCGCAATTGCATGGTTTACTGGCACTATAGGCTTGCGGTATTTCATTGCAAGCGTCTTTGCAGCTATGCAACCTATTGAAAGGCATGGGCCTATTCCAGGACCCTTGGTGTATCCTATCGCATCTATTTCATCAATTGAAATGCCCGATGTTTCAAAAGCCTCTGATATTGCGCCACGCAAAGAGGACATGTGGTGGGACGCAACTTTTGTTGGAACTATTCCCTTGTCTGTTATAGGGTACATCCGGCGTACATTTGCAAGAATCTTCCCATCAGCAACAATTCCCACGCCTAGGGTATGCGCGCTGCTTTCAAAAGCAATTACTGCCATGCAATAGGATTAGCATGATTACTGATAAATTTCTTACGCAGTGTCTATGTTTGACTCGTTGTAGCCAAGCTTTATTAGAGCTTTTATTGCCTCTTCTTTGTGATCGCCCTGGAGCTCTATTGTGTCGTCTTTGTGAGTACCCCCACAAGCAAGCATGTTCTTTAAGTTCTTTGTGACATTTTCTATTTCGTCGTTGCTAATACCGCTTACTACAGTCATCACTTTGTTGAACTTGGCCTTCTTTGTATATACTTGTACCTTTGATTCGATTTCCTTATCCAGAACTGAGCAAACACAGATATCTTTCGGCAAACCGCATTTTGGGCATATGTCCTGCATTAGAGAGATACACCTCTTTGATTAAGTATGGTAAGTATCCGTGCTATGTCGCGCCTTATGGCTCTTGTCTTGACAACCTTGCTTGAAACCCCAGTAGACGCTATCTTGCGCTTCTCTATTGAGAGTTCTAACCTAAGTTCGGACAGCCTTTTTTTGAGGGCGTCAGACTGAAGCCCGTTTAGTTCTTTTGCCTTTATTGCAAACACCTTTAGTCAGTAGTATTATTAATTTTATTTATTAATATATTAAAGCCTTTCTGCTTATACCGCGAAGCAGCATGTAAAAATAGAAAGCTGCTAAAAACGCTGCAAGCACTAATTTGCGCTTTGTTTATACTGACAGCGATTTGCTATGTAATAATAGAAAGGTATTTAAGCTTTTTTGCGGAATTATAGCTAAGAGTGTTTAGAGCGATTCCTGATAAATCTTCCCCACTCTCTAAACACCCCCATTTATTCCGCTTTATTTTTATAGTAGTTCCACAAACATTTTACATGCCACCGATAAAAACTATTTATAATTTTGTGTGAAATACATATGTACTCTATTTATTCAAAAATAGTGGTTTAATGGCAAATGTGTATGATGTAAAAGCAGATATACTCGTAAAAGCTCTAGCTGAGAAGCTCAAGGCTTCTGATTTCAAAAAGCCCGAATATGTGGACTATGTGAAGTCTGGGGCAGGCAGGGACAGGCTTCCGCAGGATAGAGATTTTTGGTACATGAGAGGAGCGTCCATACTCAGGCAAATATATATAAGGGGGCCAGTAGGCGTAGGCCGCTTAAGGAACAGGTACGGCAACAGGAAGGAGAGTGTAGTGCACAAAAAGCATCATGTAAAGGCTGGCGGCAGCATAATAAGGGATGCCATGATGCAGCTTGAGAGCATGAAGTTAGTTGAAAAGGCGCCAAAGGGCAGGGTAATAACTGCAAAAGGCAGATCTTTCGTTGATAAAACATGCAATGAGATACTTCAAAATGCTAAGTAGGTGTGCCTGATGGCAGAGGAAAGCGAAGGATATGACCAGAAGGAACTTAGGAAAAGATATGCTGCGGCACTGAAAAGGATACAAGAGGAACAACAGAGGAAGGAGTTGCTCAAGCAGGCACTTGACGCAGGAGCATATATTCGGATGATGAACATAAAAGCTTCGAATGAGCAGCTCTATACGCAGCTTGCAAATGCTGTAATATCAGTAGTGCAGCAGAATAGGGTAGCAGGAAAAATAAGCGAACAGCAGCTCATAGCGCTGCTCCAAAGGCTAACATACAGGCCTGAAACAAAGATAAATTTTAAACATAAATAGTGGTTTTATGTCGAAGAAGACAGCCTACAAGAAGAGGAGGCTAGGAAAAAAGCTAAAGCAGCAGCGCAGATTGCCAGTTCTAGTAACGCTGAGGACACACAGAAGAATACAGATAAACAGGAACATGAGGAATTGGAGAAGGCGCAAGCTAGGCATACAGAACGAGGAATGATTGAATGGCAGAGAGGTTAATTACAATAAATATAAGGAGGTATTTGGTAGGCCAACCGCGTACAAAGAGGTTCAAAAAGGCTGCAAGATATATACGCAGCCGCGTTGCGCACTATGCAAAAGTGAGTGAGGAAAACGTCAAAATAAGCAAAGAGCTCAACAATAGGATAATAAAGCATTATTCGAAGAAAATGGTGCCAGTAAAGCTTAATGTAAAGTTAGATGGTGGCAAAGCAGTTGTAAACGAATTTGTAGAGAAAAAAGCAGAAAAAGAAACGCAGAAGCCTGCAGTTAAAAAAGCGCAGCAGCCCCAACAGGCGACAAAAGCCGCATCAAAGAACGGCGTTGCGGCTGAGAAGGGAGCAAAGAAGGATACTGGCAGCTGATCATATGGGGGTAGCTAAGTACTCCATACGCGGTACCGATTACATAGGGGCGTATTCCAACGCCTGTGATAGCTATGCAATAGTAGGGGTTGGGCTTGCTGAGAAGGTAAAGTCATTTCTATTTAAGTTCCTGAAGGTCAGGATTATAAATTTCAGCTCGAATGGGTCCGACATGGCAGGGATATATGCAAGGGGCAACTCTAACGGAGTAGTAGTTTCAAATATAACTAGAGAACGAGAACTCGCTGCACTAAAAGCGCAGTTTCATAACGGGGAGAACATATGCCTTCTGAAAAGTAATGTGAATGCTGTTGGAAACAATATACTGGCAAATGACAAGATAGCTTTAGTGAATCCGGAATATGAAGCATCAAGTGTAAAGGAGATAAGAAATGCTCTCGGAGTAGAAACGCTACGAATGGAAACTGGAAGGTTTAAGACTGTTGGAGCAAACAATATACTTACAAACAAAGGCATAGCTGTCAACAATAGAAGCACTGATGAGGAATTGGAGGAGATTGAAAAGTTAACCGGCTTTAAGCCGGTAATGACTACCGCAAATACAGGAGGTCTTGGAATAGGGCTTGGTACAATATCAAACTCGAACGGATTGCTTACCGGATATTCGACGACAGGATTCGAACTCACCAGGCTGATGGATGCGTTGAATATAGAGGATGATTAGAGGTGGTACTATGAAGTTTGCAATAGAAGGTTCCATTGACACAAAATACAAGCACGGTTTCAAAATGGAATTTGAAGCTAAAAGCGAAAAGCATGCAATCGATATGGCATTGGCCAAGCTGGGAAGCATGTATAAGGTTGCAAGAAGGAGAATAAGCATTTCAAAGATAGAGAAGGTGTAAAGTTGGCAGAAAGCAAGGAGCCTGGGGAGGATGGAGAGACGCTAAGATACCTTTACGCAGCTTACCAGGAGCAATATGAGACAATTCTGGAGCGCATAGAAAATGCGCTCTTGGAGGCACAGAAGCTTTCTGCAGCGATGGAAACAGTTGAGGGTTATAAAGCTGTACAAGGTAAAGACTCCTTTTTGCCGGTTGGTGACGGAGTATTTCTAAAATCTAAAATACAGGATTCTGATAAGCTTATTGTGTATATTGGGGGTGGCTATCTAATAGAGGCAAGCTTAGAGACATCAAAAGAGATACTCAGCAGCAGACTGGAGGAGATAAATTCATATATGAAAAAGCTGTATGCGGAAAGAGACAGACTTGTAGGGGCTCTTGATGATATTGGAGGTAGGATTGCCAGCTTGAATGGTTGATCTAATGTTTGACAGGCTTAAAAAAAGGCTTTCAGAAGCGATAAAGTCTTTCGCTAAGGAAGAAGAGAATAAAGCCGAACGGCAGACAAAAGAGATCACAGCAGTTGCCGCAAATGCTCAAGAATCGGTATCTGAGCAAGTGGATTTAAACAGGGAAGAGCCCGGTATCCCAACAAAAAAAGAAAAAAGTGAGCCAAGTGGCTTGGAGGGCGAAATAAAAATTTCTATTGGAACAAAGCTAAAGGGGGCAATACTCAAGAAAGTTATGCTTAGTGAAAAAGAGATAGAAGACTTTGTTGAGAATATTAGAATATTGCTGCTCGAATCTGATGTATCCTTTGAAGCTTCTGACTCAATTTGCGAAAGCATCAGAAACAAGCTTTCAGATGAAGCCGTAGAATCTAAGGACATACGCGAAAGGCTAGTTCAGATTTTGAGGGACTCGCTGCAGGATGTTCTGAATAGGGGAGAGGGTGGCGTTAACTTAGTAGAAACAATAAAGGCAAGAAAAGCAGAAGGCAAAACTCCGGTAAAATTGCTATTCCTGGGGCCAAATGGAACTGGAAAAACTACAACAATGGCAAAGGTTGCAAAGATGCTTTTATCTGAAGGGATAACTGCTGTTTTTTCTGCAAGTGACACGTTTAGGGCAGCTGCTATAGAGCAGAACGAGTACCATGCAAACAAAGTGGGCGTGCCAATAGTAAAGAGCTCTTACGGGGCAGACCCTGCAAGCGTAGCATTTGATGCAATCAAATATGCGGAAGCTCACTCGATAGATGCAGTGCTAATAGATACTGCCGGAAGGCAGGAGACAAATAAGAACCTTATCAGGGAGATGGAGAAGATTTATAGGGTAGCAAAACCAGACATAAGCATATATGTTGCGGAGAGCACAAGCGGAAACGCAATCATAAGGCAGATTGAAGAATTTTCAAAAAGCATAAAGATAGATGGCATAATACTCACCAAATTGGACTGCGACGTCAAAGGGGGCAATGCCATATCTATAGCCAAATCTGCAGGCATACCAATACTATTTCTTGGAACAGGCGAATCCTACAGCGACATAGTTCCTTACAGCTCAAAGTTTATAATTGACAGAATACTGCCATCTGCATAAATTTATTAAATTTGGGTGAGCATTAGCATAGATTTGATGGATTCTAAACTTTATGATCTGGAAAAAAAAGTGCTAGACGAACTTGAAGGGAAGTTCGTCAATATAAAAAGCGACCAGAGAAAGTACGAACTCGTCAAGAACGTAGCGAAGTCAATAAAAGGGGATATAAGCGAAGACGAAGTAGGGGAAATATTCAGGGACATAAATGACCTATCCCCTATAGACAAGCTTATAGCAGACCAATTTATAGAGGACGTAATGATAAATAACACAAAAAGCATATTTTACTATCACACCCAGCAAGGCAGTAAAATGCTGGATAAGCGCTTTGAAAGCATTGAAGAACTCGATATGTTTGTTAGGAAACTCAAAACTTATGCAACTAATTCGGCAGCAAAGGGCAACATACTGGATGTGCATATGCAGACGGGAAGCAGAGCAAATATAGTTTCGTCTCCAATAGGGTACGATATTACCATAAGGAACTTTAAGAACAAGGCCCTAAGCATAATAGACTTAATAAACCTTGGGGTTATGGATTACTCTATTGCTGCCAGGCTTTGGGTTTATGTGGATGGATTCAAAGCAAGGCCTGCAAACATACTATTTGGCGGAATGCCTGCTGTAGGCAAAACTACAATGCTAAATGCTATGTTCTCATTTTTCAGGCCAGAGCAGAGGATAGTGACAATAGAGGAAACATATGAATTGGATACTTCAACACAGGAAAACTGCGTTAGGCTTGAAACAAGCGAAGACCTTTCTATGCAGGAGCTAGTAAAGAACACACTAAGAATGAGACCAGACATGATAATAGTTGGAGAAGTGAGAGGAGCTGAAGCTAGAGATATGGTTACTGCTATGAATATAGGCAAAAACTGTATGAGCACAATACACGCATCTTCGACAAGGGATATAATAAATAGGCTTCAGAATGAGCCTATGAATGTACCTGCAGAGATAATACCTGCAATAGACGTGCTTTTTGTTCTTTCACAAGTTTATATAAAGAGCAGGCCATACAGAAAAGTGGTTCAGATATCT
>JAVZPY010000024.1:0-8121 GCA_038881415.1 Candidatus Micrarchaeaceae archaeon | reverse complement strand
GCTAGCTAAAATGGAAAACTACTTAAATATTGCGGTTGAATTTTTTCAGTGATTCCAATGAAGAAATTCAGAGGGTCAACTGTATCCGGAAGCAGATGGGCGTAGAGGCAAGTTTTGTCATTCCTCGGTGCGTTCATTGCTAATTTTTGGATATTATAGAAGGTTTCTTCATTGTATATTTTTGGTGGCTGCTAATGCAAAAAAACTATGTATCAAAGAGGAGCTCCTTCGCATCAAGCCCTATAGCGCTAGTGCATAAGGAGGTTGAAGCGCTTTCCGGCAGAGGTGTATCTGTAGTAAAATTTGATAGCGGAGACCCAGCAGTATACTTTAAAACTCCAAAATACATAATAGATGCATATATTTCTGCGCTTAAGGCAGGCAAAACTAGTTATTCACGGGCTGAGGGCATAAAGGAGCTGGTAGATGCAGTAGCTGACAGATACAGGCGCCTTTATCGCCTGGATGCATCTGGTGATGATGTTATAGTAACTTCTGGCCTTTCAGAGGCATTTACCTTTATAAACAACGGCCTTGCAGACCCTGGAGAGTACGGCATCATATTCAGGCCTTACTATTCGCCTTATTCTGTATACGCTATGCTAAATTCTGTCAAACTAATATACGGGGATTATGATGAAAGCAAAGGGTGGGAAATTGACATAGACAAACTACGGCGCATGCTGAAGCGTATGAGTGCAACAAAAATTAAGCACATAAAATATATGCTGCTGACAAACCCAAATAATCCAACTGGCACTGTTCTATCCAGAGATTCCCTTAAAGAGATAGTTGATATAGCAAATGAGAATGAGATCTTTCTAATAAGCGATGAGATATACGATGAGTTAGTTTTTCGGAAAAAGTTCACAAGCATAGCAGAAGTTGCTAAAGGCGTCCCATATGCAATAATGAATGGCGCATCAAAAGATTTTGATGCGACCGGCTTCAGGATAGGATTCATAATAGTACCTGGCAAAGATAAGAAGTCGGCTGCAGTGCGCTCAGCGTTCTCGGATTATGCTGTTGGAAGAGTCAGCGTAAATACGCCTGCCCAATATGCTGTTGCAGAAGGCATATCAAATGTGAAGGAACATGAACGCGCCATAAAAAGCATGAGGTCAGAAATAACCAAGCGCATACAATTCGCAACAAAGCTTCTAAATGAGAACCAGTTTCTATCTGCTGTTGAACCAAGTGGGGCGTTCTATATATTCCCAAAAATAGATATGAAAGCGCTTCATATGAAAAGTGACTACGAGTTTGCGATGTCATTGGTGAAGGAGAAGTATGTGCAAGTGCGCAGCGGAACAGCTTTCGGCTCCCCATCGCATTTCAGGATGGTTTCCCTTGCACCGAAAGACATATTAGAGGATGGCATTAATAAAATAAATGATTTCTGCCGCAAGCATTCAAAAGCGGGCCCGTAGTCCAACGGTCAAGATGCCAAACGGTTTTGCTTCGCATTATTGTGCACAAGCTTTACACGCTGGAGATCGGAGTTCAACCCTCCGCGGGCCCAAATATTCAAAAGCCTACCTCTCCCCGTATCTTGCAAGAAATGATAGGTACTGGCTAATAACCAGATCCGGAGCTGAGGGCTTTATCGACTTTATAACCCTCTCTATGATATCCATTGATATTGGAATCTCCTTTGTGCCGCTTACCGATGCCCTTATGGCCTCAAGCTTTATCTCTCTGCATGCATTGAAGATGTCAGCACCAGTGTACCCGCGCGTTTCTTCAGCAATCTTCTGGAAATCAATGTCATCAGCCAACGGAGCCTTTTTCAGGAAAGACTCAAACAGTTTTATGCGCTGGTTTGTATTAGGCGCCCTTACAAATATGATCTTGTCAAGCCTTCCTGCCCTCAGCATTGCTGGGTCTAATGCGTCGGGCCTGTTTGTTGCGCCAACTACGATTACGCCCATAGTTTCCTTTAGCCCATCTATCTGCTTCAGCAGTTCGCTAGTAATCTGTATCGATGCCTCACTTGACACTTTGCGGTTAGGTGCAATGCTGTCTATTTCGTCAATGAATATTATTGAAGGTTGGTTCTCCCTAGCCCTGTTGAAAACATCCCTTATCTCTGCCATTGCTTTGTCAGGCCCTAGCTCTACAAGCTTTGAGCCGTCAATTTCCTGCATTACAATTCCTTCATACTCATTTAGGATAGCCTTCATAAGCATAGTCTTGCCGACTCCGGGTGGCCCGAAAAGTAGCATGCCATTTATGGTTTTAACATCATATTTCTTAACAAGGTCAGGGTGGAGGAGCGGTATCTGCAGAGCCTCATTTATAGCCCTCTTTGCCTCATCAAGGCCTATTACATCATCCAGCCTCACCTTTTCGGTATGCTCTACTGGCTTCTCATTGTAAAGCATTCTCTTGAAGTCTATTTCAAATTTGTTATACATATCAATCTGGGCCAGGGTTGTAGAAGGCTTCGTTGCAGCTATTACCTTCATTATATCTTCCTGTGTTATCTCAAGTATTATCCTTTTTTTGACAGCCTCTTGCATCTTCATTTGCCCTGCAGTTTGGCAAACCCCTTTTATATCTGCCGGCGAGAAGCGCTCTGTCTTTTCGGCCAGCTCATCTATATTTACGTTTTTAGATATGGGCATTTTTCCTAGGAACATCTGAAAAAGCTTCTTCCTTCCTTCAAAATCTGGAAGATGTATATAAACTATCCTGTCGAAGCGCCCCGGCCTCCTAAAGGCGTCGTCAAGCAGATTCGGCGCATTTGTTGCACCTGCAAACATTACCCCTTTAGTTTTTTCAAATCCGTCAAGTTGGGTAAGCAATACAGATACCAGCCCCCTCCTATTCTCATCATACATATCCTCCCTCCTTCCAGCTATCGAATCGAATTCATCAAAAAACAGCACGCAAGGAGCATTTTTTTCTGCAATTTCAAACACTTTCTGCAACGCCTTTTCGCTCTCTCCTGTAAACATAGACAGTATATTCTGCGCCTTAACGTAAAAGAAGTTTGCATGTATCTCATTAGCAAGGGCCCTCATCATCATCGTTTTGCCGGTTCCTGGCGGACCAAAGAACAGTACCCCCTTAGCAGGTTTTACGCCATAAACCTGAGAATAGCTTTTCATCTCCATAGGGTCTATTATCGCCTCCTTCAATTCGCGCTTTGTGGTCTCATAGTTTGCGATATCTTTGAAGTGGTGAGACTCTATGTTGTCCAGGCTTTCGAAAGCCTCCCCAAATTTCATGCGCACATCCTGCTGCCTAACTCTGAGTGCTTTCACCACATCCAAATCATAGTACTCCATTACGTATACAAGTGAAACTGCTATTGCAAAGCTTACAAATGAAAGTATAGTAATTACTGGGCTAACCACTTCCCCGTTTAGAATGCTCATAGCAATGAAAGTAATAGGGTACAAAATTGAAGTAAAAGAGGCAATTGTGCCCCTATACTGCCTCCTGCTCATGGTGCTAAGAAAGTCTATTGCGACAACTATAATAGCTAGGATTGCAGCCTCAGGTATATAATATACAAAGTCTCTTTTCATTCTGGTTATGGCATAAGCAGATACCGCAGAAACCTCATTAGTGCCTAAATTTATGCCAAGCGATTCGGCGTCAGATCTTACCGCGCCAGGAAAAGAGAAAAGGCCAACATATGGCCTGCCAGTAAAAGTTTCATTTGCGAATTGGAAGTTAGATGAAGCAGAATGCGCTTTGGTATTATAAAGTATGTAAGAATAGTTTTGGATTCCAGTAGTCCCAGAAAAAACTGCAGTGAGAACTACGAAAAGTACCATCATTACTGCTGCCCTTTTATACCCATTTATGAGTGCTGCAAATACCACTACCGGCACAGATAGGAATAAGCCAAGCGCTGAAAATGCAGCTGAAAATAAAAGGTATAAAAACAATATTGTCCTGTGATGCATATAACCGTAGATGAGCGATATGCTTGCCACTACAATAAAAAGCCAGCTAAGAGCCGGAGTCTGATATATAAAAACAGGAAAGGATAGCACTGTCAGCACTATTAGGCCAAGGAACGGCCTGAATCTTGCCGCCGCGAATATTATTACTGTTATAGCTATTGCAAGCAGCAAAGGATAAAATGGAAGCGCAGCGTCAAGCGCTACGAATGCGGCAGAAGCCAATACTGCATCTATGAAATTGTGCGAATATATTACGCTATCAAGCCTATTAGTTATGCCGTAGATGAATAGTGGCAGGTACCTTCTATTTTTAGCCAGCTCATCCTTGCTTATAGTACCAGTTTTCTCATGCGCCTGAGACGCCGCCACTTCCATCTAACCCCAACAGGTTTGTGCTCCATTATAAAATAGAAGGTTTATGTTTTAATATACTTATGCCGACCAACGACGCTTAATACCGCAATATTAATATTATATTCGTGACTAAATAAACAGGGCTAATGCCTCCTAGGATTTTTGGGTGCCCGTCGTAGCGCAATGGCAGAGCGGCCGGCTGTAGTTTGGATAGCCCATAAGGGCGGATACCGGCAGGTTGGGTGTTCAAATCACCCCGACGGGATATTCTCCAGGAGGGTGCATTTTTAGTATTTTAGTTTGAATAAAAGAAGAAAAGCTCCGGTGGTGTAGTGGTCTAGCATACGAGCCTGTCACGCTCGTGACTCGGGTTCGAATCCCGACCGGGGCGATCCCTAATTCTGGTCTTTTGCGCAATGCCTATTTTAGCATATGTGCATTTCCATTTTGTTGTTGTGAAACATAAATTGTTGGTTTAACAATTATGTTGCAATTCTGCAAAATTGATACCATTTGCAATGAAAGTGGCATAATAAAAGTAAAGATTTATTAGATAACCGTATTATTTAAATAGGGAAAATAAAATCTGTAAATGGGGGGGCACTACGGCTGAATATGAAACAATAGATTCTGATGCACTTATAATGGGCGCAGGCGGAGCCGGGATGCGCGCTTCAATCGAACTGGTAAATTCGGGCCTTAAGACAGTAATAGTCACAAAATCCCTGCTTGGAAAAGCCCATACGGTAATGGCAGAAGGCGGAATAGCGGCTTCTTTGGGTGATGTAGACCCACAGGACAATTGGAAGGTTCATTTCAATGATACTGTAGTTGAAGGGGTCTACATAGGTGACTGGCGCATGGCGGAGATACTTGCAAAAGAGGCACCCGAGCGCGTATATGAGCTCGAGAAGTACGGTGCCCTATTTGATAGGACTCCAGAAGGCAAGATAATGCAGAGGGCATTCGGCGCGCATACATACAGAAGGCTTTGCCACGTAGGCGATAAAACTGGACTCGAAATAATACGCACTCTTGAAGACCAGGTGCTGCATAAGGACATAAAGGTCTTTGATGAAACAATAATAACAAAAATAATAGTGGCCGGCGGGCGCGTAGCTGGCGCAGTAGGGCTTAAAATACGCGAAGGGAAATTCATATTCATAAAAGCAAAAGCAATACTTGTAGCCACTGGTGGCCTTGGAAGGCTGTATCATGTTACTTCAAATTCATGGGAATCTACTGGCGATGGCATAGCTTTGGCATTCAAGAGCGGTGCAGTTCTTAGAGACATGGAAATGATACAGTTCCACCCAACAGGAATGGTATGGCCTCCAGGTGTGAAGGGGCTGCTGGTAACAGAGGGCGTAAGGGGGGAGGGAGGCATGCTTTTCAATACGAAGGGAGAGAGATTTATGCTGAGGTATTCACCCCAAAAGAAAGAGCTTGATGCCAGGGATGTAGTTGCAAGGGCAATATACCATGAGATAATGAGCGGCAATGGCACTGAGCACGGCGGGGTTTATCTTGACATACGCCATAAGGGCGCTGCTTTTATAAAGAAGAAACTTCCGGGCATGTATGACCAGTTTAAGGATTTCGCAGGGGTCGACATAACAAAAGAGCGCATGGAAGTGGCCCCAACTGTACATTACTTTATGGGTGGAATAATGGTGGAAGCAGATACATGCGCTACTAATGTTAAAGGGCTGTATTCTGCTGGGGAGGCTGCTGGAGGCCTCCACGGAGCGAACAGGCTCGGCGGAAATTCCCTTGCCGATATACTGGTTTTTGGCAGACGCGCAGGCATAGCCATGGTCGAATACATAAAATCAGCTGGAATGCCTAAAGTTAATGATAGCGAAGTAATCGATGAGATCAACAGAATAAAATCATATCTGAATCCTTCCGGCTCGAACCCATATCCAATAATAACAGAACTTAGAGACACAATGAGCAATAATGTAGGTATAATAAGGGATGAAAAGGGCCTATTTGAAGCTTTGGAAAAAATAAAAGAACTCAGGGCAAAAGTCTCTTCTATCGGGGTTAAAGGCAGCCTGGTTTTCAATCAAGGTTTAATTGCATGCATAGAGCTTGAAAATATGCTTTTGCTTGCAGAATGCACTGTACGCAGCGCGCTGGAGCGGAAGGAAAGCAGGGGCGCACACACAAGAAGCGATTATCCAAAAAAAGACCCTGCAATGAAGCTAAATTTCACCTGCACATACGATTCAGGCAGCATTAAAATTGGTACTAGCCAGATAAAGGAAATGCCCCCAGAATTGAAGAGCATAATTACCCCAGAGGTGTACTGATGGCAGAAACAAAAATAAAGCTTTACAGGTGCGACCCATCTACAGGAGAAGATGGTCACTGGGTTGAATATACTGTAGAGAAGAAGGAAGGCGCTGTGGTGCTTGATGCAGTCAATTATATTAATCACAATATAGATCCTAGCTTGGCAGTAAGGTGGAATTGCAAAGCTGCAAGGTGTGGTTCATGCGCTGCTGAAATAAATGGCGTACCAAGGCTGATGTGCAAAACAAGAATAGACGGGCTAGGCGATAACATTTCTGTAGGGCCTATGCGCGCATTCCCGCTAATAAAAGACCTTGTAACGGACGTATCATCAAATTACGAAATAGAGAAGCGCATAACCCCATTCACGCCAAAAAAAGCGGAAGAGCCGTGGGTAATAAATGAGATAGACGTTACAAGGTCACAGGAGTTTAGAAAATGCATAGAATGTTTCCTATGCATGGATGTATGCCACGTAATAAGGGATCACTCGACTAACTATATAGGACCCCGCCATGTGGTCAAGGTAGCCTCTCTTGATATGCACCCAATGGACGCAGTGGACAGGTCAAAAGAGCTTAAGGAATCAAGCGGCCTGGGGTATTGCGATGTTACCAAATGTTGCCAAGAGGTATGCCCAGAGCATATCAAAATAACAGACAATGCAATAATACCAGAAAAAGAGCGGGCTGCAGATAAGTTTTATGATCCTATAATAAGCGGCATAATGAAGCTAAGGCATGGAAAAAATTCAAAAGAGGGTAAGGAAAATGGAAGCGAACAGGCTAGTAAATAGGTTTATACCAGTAGAATTCACTGAGCATAACTTCAGATTCTACTCTTTCATATTTCTTCTTATAGCCAGCATAGGCGGTCTCATGCTATTTCCTGTGCACGAATTCAAAGGCTACATAGACCCATTCTATTCGCCTACCGTACTTGTGCTGCCGCTTGTAGGGCTTTACAGGCTAACATGTTACGCTTACAGGAAGGATTATAACAGGCATGTATTCAAGCACCCAATGGTATGCCAGGCTTATGGCAGAATGGATTACAAGCCTCGTGAATATACAGGGGAAACAAGCACAATATTCAAAATAGAAAACCTGCACAGGTACTTCTTATATGGAAGCATAGCCGTTTTGCCATTCTTCTATTACGACGTATACTTTTCATTGTTCTATACAGGTAGCTTTATACTAAGGTTGGGTAGCATCATACTCCTGATAAACTCAATAACGATAACTTTGTACGTACTTTCATGCCACTCGCTAAGGAGCCTCGTTGGCGGAAGGGTAGACTGCTACTCGTGCATGAAGGGAGGCCATGCCCTTAAAAAAGTGTACAATGGGCAATCGGTATTAAATAGGCACCATGAAGCTTTTGCTTGGCTAAGCCTAATAGTGATAGTGTTTACTGATCTGTATATAAGGGGCCTTGCAGCAGGTCTTCCAATAGATTTCAGGCTACTAATGTGATAGTATTGGAAGTGGTAGTTTAAAATGAAAAAATTGATTCCATCAAAGTACAGATACCCAATATTCTT
>JAVZPY010000023.1:0-9155 GCA_038881415.1 Candidatus Micrarchaeaceae archaeon | reverse complement strand
CAATTTTACATACTCTGCACTGCCGCCATTCCACAATACCACTTCATAAACTGCTGAGCGTATGTCTGACATTTCATCCTGCAAAGCTTTGCTTTGAAACAGAGCGCGGCAGCGCTTCACTACAGGCTCATAGCCAGCTATACCTAGGTTGGATATTGCCGCTGAACGCAGGAGGGGGGTTATCGCAGGCTCGCCTTCCTTCCTTTCAAAACCGCATTTATCCAATACAGCCTTTGCAACCCTAAACTTTATGTTGCGCACAACATCCCCATAATCCAATCCGTATGATATTGAGAACACCCATTCAAGGTTTGACATCAATGAAAGGTTTAGCGGGTAGTCTATGCCAAGCATGTGCCTGCCAATTATGCTTGCATATTCGCTTAGCTTTATCCTGCCTGAGCGTGCAAATGAGAACATGTCTTCTTCTATGCCCCAAGCCTCCACCTCGTCAAGCTTTTTCTGGCTGCACGCATAACACAGCTTTTCCAAGATGTCGCCGCTATACATAACGCGGTACAGACCTTGCTGCTTGTAGTTTAGCTTTATCCATTCAGCATTGCTGCTTATATGTGCGCTCTTACCAGACATCAGAATTTTGCCTTCTTTGCCGTCTGACGTCTTGTAATGGATTGGTATGTGCCAAAGCTGCTTTGACTTTGACTGGTCAAGGCGGTATACGCTTTGCAAGAGGTCAAAGCCATCTGCAGTTTTTTTGACTTTTATGAATGGGAAACCGCTTTTTGTAAGCCAATCTTTTGCCACATCTTCGACCTTCATATCTCTGCCGCTTGAAGCTTCTGAAAGTGCTTTCCAAAGGTCCTCGCCTTTGCCGTTTGAGTATGCGTGCTTCTTTAGGTAAGAGGATACGCCCTTTCTGAATGATGCTGGGCCAACATAGTCTTCAAGCATCTTTAGCACGCTGCCGCCTTTCTCGTAACTTATGTTGTCAAATATCTCGTCTATCTCGCCCGGACTGCGAACTTCAACGCTCACAGGATGAGTGCTTGCGAGCTGGTCTGATGCAAATGC
Source organism: Candidatus Micrarchaeaceae archaeon (assembly GCA_038881415.1). GTDB lineage: Archaea > Micrarchaeota > Micrarchaeia > Micrarchaeales > Micrarchaeaceae > JAJZYW01. The sequence continues at coordinate 8,123 of JAVZPY010000023.1, read as the reverse complement.
GCTTTTGAATGTGTCTATCAGAAACTTTTTCTCAATGTCCCACTCCGGGAATACCGCAGATACGGCTTTGTAGCTCATAAGTGTCGCAAAACTTTCGTTAAGCCAGAGGTCGTTCCACCATTCCATTGTCGCAAGGTCGCCGAACCACTGGTGCGCGAACTCATGCGCTATCGTTATAGCGACATTCTGCTTCACCTTTAGTGGGCTGGATTCATCGCAAAGGAGTGCTATTTCCCTGAACGTCACTGCTCCCCAGTTTTCCATAGCCCCAGCAGCAAAATCAGGTATTGCTATCAAGTCCATCTTTGGAAGGGGGTATTTTATTCCGAAATACTCCTCATAAAACTGCAGGAATTTCTTTGCATAATAAAGAGGCAGCTTTGAGTATTTCAGGTTGCCGGGGGTTGAAAGCACGCTTATTTTTATGCCGCGATAGCTTGATGAGAGCCTGTCAAATCTCCCGACCCCAAGATATAGCAGGTATGGTGACATTTTAGGCGTGCGCTCAAAGACGACTGACTTCTTCTTTCCGAGTGCAAGGATCTTTTTTACAGGCATGTTTGAGACAGCATCTAGATCCTTGTCTATTGTAAGTGATACCTCAAAAGTTGCTTTTGACGCCGGCTCGTCTATGCAAGGGAATGCGGCCCTTGCGTCTACCGCTTCAAACTGCGATGTGAGCATCTTTGCTTCTTTTCCAGATTTAGATGTATATTTGCTTACATAAAATCCGTACATCTTGTCATTGTTTACTCCAGAATAAGTTATGTGGATTGAAGCTTTGCCAGATACTTTTGTTGGAAGCTTAAGAACTATCCTTTCCAGTTTCTTCTGATACAATACAGAAGCCCTGTGCTCTTTGCCTTTTGATATTACGCTAGCCGACTTTATTTTAAGTTTTTTTGCATTTAGCGTAATTGAACGCGTTGGTTCCTTTATCTCAACGTCTATATACTCATCTCCTTCAAAAGCAAGCTTTGAAATGTCTGTTGCAATGTTTAGCCTGTAATTTGTTGGCACAACGATTCCTAATATAGAGCCACTTCTTGCAGGCTTTGACCCTCCACTTATGGAATTCGGCATAGCAATCATTGCGCATCACTCAAGCTGTATGCGCAGCTCCCTGCGCATATGGTAATCCCGTACGGTTAGGTTGTGTTTTGACGCGAGCGCGCCACATTTGCTATTTGACATAATAAAAAGCGTTATGCTGTCTCGCATGCTGATCAAAGGTATTACTACTTAGCATTTTTTATTATTTGCACTTACCTACCTTTATGTTCCTCCAGAATTGTCTACTTCAGGCGCACAGAATCTAGGTTGCGAGGAGCGCGCGCATCAAGGTGGAAGGTGCGCTCAAAAGTCCTTGCGAGGTCATCGCATTTTTGCTCATCGCCATGCATAGTGAATATGCCTTTTGGTCGCGGCCTCAGCGATTCTACAAAGCTTACAAGCTGGCGCCTGTCACTGTGGCCGGAGAAGCCTTCTACAGTATTTATCGACATATTTACTTTTGTAGATACGAGCTTTCCGTCTTCATTCGGCAATGGCACTTCGGTAATGCCGTTCTGTATGCGCCTTCCAAGGGAATTAGAGCTGTTATATCCTACAAATATAAGAGCGTTTTTAGGATCTTCTGCTAGCCTCCTAAAGTATTCGACGCTTGCGCCGCCATTCATCATTCCGCCGCTTGCGAGTATTATGCTTGGGCCCTTTTCGAATACCTCCTCGCGCTCCCCTTTGACAACTTCGAATATCTCGCTCTCAAATGGGGACCTATTGTTTAGTATGCGGTTTCTAAGGCTTTCCTTCAAGTATTCTGGATATGCAGTGTGTATTGCGCTTGCCTCAAGTATCATCCCGTCAAGGTATACTGGTACATCGAGCTTATACTCTCCAGAAGTTAGATAGCTTTCGAGGACCAGCTGCAGCTCCTGGCTTCTGCCGACTGCAAACAATGGTATAAGAACCTTGCCGTTATTCTGTATTGTTTTCTTTATTATGTTCATAAGGTTAATTTCTGCATCGCGACGGCTTGGCGTAATGTCCCTTGGCCCTCCGTAAGTGCTCTCTATGAACAGTGCATCTATGCGCGGATAGCGTGTATCTGTAGGGTCAAACAGCCTTGTAAAGCCGTACTTCATGTCTCCGGTGTGCACTATGTTGTACATTCCTTCGCCCACATGGAGGTGGACAGTTGCGCTGCCAAGTATGTGGCCCGCATTGTGGTACGTGAGCTTGAGTTCGTCGGTTATGTTGGTTACTTCGCCGTAGTCTCTTGTTATCATGTGCGAAAGCACTTTTTTGACATCCTTCTCATCATAGAGCGGCGTGCCGCCGCTGCGCTGCACAAGCTTTATGTAATCTGTCAAAAGGAGCGCTGCAAGGTCCCTCGTTGGCTGCGTGCAGTATACTGGCCCTTCGTAGCCGTATTTGAATAGGTATGGTATAAATCCCATATGGTCCATGTGCCCATGCGTTAGTATTACGGCATCTAGCTCATTTATTGTAAACCCTGCGCTGTCAAGGTATGGGAAAGCCTTGTTGACATCGCTGCCAGCATTTGCATCTAGTCCTTTTATTCCTGGCTCTGGGCTTATGCCGCAGTCTATCATAACTTTTGAGTGCGGGGTTTCGAGAAGGAGGCTGCTCCTGCCGACTTCCCTGAAGCCGCCCAATGCCGTTGCCTTGAGCCACTCGCTTTTTACTATTGGCCTGTTGATCTTCTTGCCTATGCTTATCAGGAATTTCTTCCTAAAATCGCTCTCAGATATTATCAGGTTTCTGACGCCTTGTATTGTGTCGCTGTGCATTGTTGGTATCCTTAACGTCTTTGGGCTCCATCCAGTCTCTATTGCTATGCTCTTTAGGTTCGCGCCGCCTTTTCCTATTACAAGGCCTGGCTTCATTGCTTCTATCGCAACCTCGCAGAAATCCGGTATAAACTTTATAGAGCCTACACCGGCCTCTTTTGGTACTATCGATTTTATTACCTCCAATGCTGCTTCTGGAGGCATGAGTATTGATGGGTCCCCCCTTATAACTATCTTCTTCTTTATTGTTGAGGCTATATTCCTGACTATTGCATCGTCAGAATATATTGCCTTCTGGTTCTTAAGATAGATTATGATGTCTGGGCCTTCGAATTCTATTTTAGAAAGGTTTGCAGAGCTAGGGATCATCTCCTTTATTTTCTGCAAAACGTCGATGCTTTGTTTTGCCCCATTATTCCCGTTACCATTGTCGCTGTCTACCATAAATCTACCCGCAAACTGGTCCAATTACTGCAGATTATATGACTTTATTTGGATGAAATTGCCTTCTCTAGGTCTTTATCAGAATACTCTGTGTAGCCTGATTTTGTTATTGCTGCTATGAGTATATTGTTGCCGGTAGCGGAATCCCTCTTCATTGCTGTAGTAAGGGCTTTGTGAACCGCCTTTATCCCATCCTTTATTGTCATGCCCTCAAAATATACGTTCTCCAGATATCCAAGAGCAGTTATAGAACCGCTTCCAGTTGCAGTAAACTTGGATTCGGAGGTGTAACCGCCCAGTGGATCAAGGTTGTAAAGCTCTCCTTTATTGCCATCAACACCTGCAACTATAAGCTGCACGTAGAATGGGACCATTTTGTTGTCCTGGAGTATTATTGAGAGAAGCGATGTTGCGGCCTTTGGCGAGAGAGGCTTTCCCTCGTTCATTTTATATATTTCATTTTGCGCCTTTATTATCCTTATTAGGGCTTCCGCATCACCAACCCCGCCAGCTATCGTCATACCAAGGTTCTCATCTATCTTCCATACTTTTCTTGCTTCTGTGCTTGCTATGAAGGTATCCATTGTTGCGCGCGAATCAGCTCCTATCACCACCCCGTCAGAGCATATAATCCCTATTGTAGTCGTGCCCTTCATAAATTCCTTGTATAGGTCTAGATCAAGCTCTTTTCTCATTTTCGCACCTCTCAAATGAAGCATAATAATTTACAGACTTCACAATCTTTTCCAAAAGCCGCCAAATATGCCGGCGGCAAGAATACTCAAATTTTATATTGCAGCACAAGATTATGAGCTGTAGGAAACACTGATATTATCATACAGCTACTTATTTAATCCTTGCTGCAATGCTGCAGATGCAAACTACAGCTCTATCATGCTGCTGCCTATGAACTCATGCTCTGAGCCGTGCAGCTCTGCATAGGCAAAGGTTCTGTGCACTTTTGTTATCTTTATCTTGTACTTGTTGCCTACGCGGGTTTTGGCATCTTTTATGAAGACTACCATATTTGATATTCTACCGATGCCTTCCCCCCTCGCGCTCTTCGAGAGCACCTGCACCTCGTATTCGCTTCCCTCTTCCAAGTTGTCTGTTGCTGACATTTATACCACCCTCAACCACCGTGCGCTGTGCAGCAGAAATATGCATTCTACCAGCGCATTGCACAATTAGTATTGTTTGTTAAGCTTTTTAAAGCAGCTCTACTAAAATGCTAAAAATTTGGCAGATGTCTAATGCTACCGAAAATATAATTCAGCGTTTTTTTGTTGGGCGCCTGCTGTATGCCCTATTCGGCTTGCGCACAGGCTTCATGATGTAGTATAAGGTATAACCGAAAAATGCGGTTATCGCAATTGATACAACAAGGGATGCGTATTTATATGAGGAGAGCCTGGCCTTTTGCTCTGATATTTGCGTCTGGGCAGAAGCCAGAAGCGCATACGCCTCTGAAGGGTTCTCCATGTATATCTTTTTTGCATGTGCTATCTCTGATGTTATATTTGATGTTGAAGGGTAAAATATTAAGTAGGAACTTTCATTGAGAAGATTTAGCTGCGATATTGTTGCGTTTAGAGTCTGGTTGAAAGCTGCATATCCCTGCTGCAATTGCAGCTGCTGTGCATAGGGCGTTCTACCTGCAAGATAAATGCATATTGCGAATACAAAAAAGGATTGCACGGCTAATCGCCGTGCCGCCTCAAAATACATCTGCATCACAGGTTTACATCTATGTTGAGCTGTTCCTTAAGTTCCCTGTACCTGTTCCTTATTGTGACCTCAGTCACTCCTGCAACGTCGGCAACTTCCTTTTGGGTGCGCCTTTCGCCCACAAGCGCGCCTGCTATGTATACTGCTGCTGCACTTACACCTGTTGGGCTCCTTCCTGAAAGCAGGCCCTTCTTCATTGCCTGCTTTAGAAGCTGCGCCGCCTTCTCCTGCGCCTCCCCACTGAGCTTTAGCGCATTGACGTATCTTGGCACGTATGCAACCGGATCAGTCAGCGGTATCTTCAGGTCTAGCTCATGCGATATAACACGGTATGCCCTCCCTACCTCCTTCTTTGGCACGCCAGATATGCTTGCTATCTCATCTAGCGTCCTTGGCATCCCTGCCTCCCTGCACGCAGCATAGATTACAGACTGCACAACTGTCTCTATCGGCCTTCCGCGTATCAAGTTGTTCTGAACACACTTCCTGTAAAGCAGAGCTGCGGATTCCCTTATGTTGTCTGGAAGCCCGAGGTAGCTGGCAACCCTATTCAGTTCTGGAAGAGCTATGAGGTAGTTCCTCTCGCTCGAGCTCGCTATGCTTGCGCGCTTGTGCCACTTCCTCATTCTGTAAAGCTGTGCCTGCCTCTTTGATGGTATGCGCACTCCTCGTATATCCTTGTTGTACAGGTCTATTTCGGTTACAAGACCTCTGTTTGGCTTAGTATACTTTATTGGAGCACCAGCCCTTGCCCTTGAATTTCTCTGCTCTGAGTCAAATGCACGCCATTCGGGACCTGTATCTGCAGCGTTCTCTTCTATTACGAGGCCGCAGTTATTGCATACAAGCTCGCCGCGCTCGCTGTCGAATATTATGTCTGTGCTGCCGCAGCTGGGGCACCTCCTTGTCATAGACGGCATTATGCTGCCAAGCTTCTGTTTCTGTGAAGTTTCTTCGGCGAGCGGTTCCATTTCAATATCTGAGCCGGCCTGCTCATCATCAGAAGCACGCTCTATGCTTAGGCGCTTGCCTTCAACCACAAGCCTTTCGCCAACGCCCTTCTGGCTTGAAGGCTTTGGCTTATTGTGCTCAATGTTTTGCTTCTTCTTTTCCATAAATTTTCACCTTTTTAAATCGAAAGGATTTGCCATAGTTTTTTAAAGCTTTCTAAAACCAGACACTATTCTTGTGAAGGATATGATATTTAAATGTTTCGTTTGCAAATTGGCCTGCTCCTTCACATAACAGCCGTATATGGCTACAAAACTATGGCAGGCTATTAGGTGCAATTCCGCAAATCAGCAAGGCCTTTTGCATTTGGAGCAAAGCGAAAAGGCAAGTTAGTAGTTGGGCCGCAGCAGGGGCTGCAACAAGATATGTTTAAGCAGCACTTAAAGTTGCAGGTTCAATCAAATAGCGTCGCAAACAAATAGATTATGGGCCTGGAGAGATTTGAACTCTCGACCTCCCGATTATCAGTCGGGCGCTCCAACCAGGCTAAGCTACAAGCCCATGCACACTTAATTGGGATAAAAGGATTTTATTGGTTTGCGGCTGCGGGGCTATGCCTTCCCTTTATGTTAGACTCGCGAAGAAGCACTCTTCCATACGGAGATTCTTCAACGAAATTGTATGTAGTGAAATAAAAGAGCGATACATTAGGTTGCTTCCAGTAATTTTGGGGCAAGCCTGCATGAACACAAGTTTCTGATAGTGCGCCTACCTTTGAAAGTCCGTGCCTTATTGGAAATCCTGGCATCATTAGCCCTTTGCGCATACCGTATTTTATGAGTATTCCATGCTTCCCCAATGAAAACCTGCGCAGCCTGTTGGCTTCGCCGCCGTTTATTTTTTGCAGGCTAGATAGCACGTCTACCTCTATTACTATGTCTTCCAGTTCCCTATGCGACACTGGTACAAAGCGCTGGTCTCCAAACGCAGCCGCTATAGAAGCCTCTACAAGGCTTTCGCCAAGGGGCGCAATAGGCTCTGAGAAACCTGCATGGCCACGCGGCGTTCCGACGGGGTAGTGCCTGAGCGTGACAAAAACGCCAGCGGGCTCAGAAAACTCCCTGAGCGTTTCTTTTACAATCTTTGGCTCAAATTTCGGGTCTTTAAGGTATAGCTCTATGCTATTCCTTGCAGCAACTACAAGCTTTTTGCCATCTTCCAAAGAATATGCGCCCATGTACTTCCCAGTATTAAAACTCATATCAGAATATATAAATTGTAATGTGTATGCTTAGCAAAGCACACTTGGTATAAGCTCGAGCCAATGAGGAAAACAATTTGTCATTTGTGACATTGATTATTGCGATTTCATGAGATTCATTCAGATTTTTACTGATGGGGCTGCAAGGGGCAATCCGGGCAGGAGCGCATCCGGCTACATGATATATGAAGATGGAAAACTGATAAAAGAGGAGTTTCTCTACAACGGAATAAAGACCAATAATTTCGCCGAATATACTGCGATAATAAAGGCACTTGAATGGGTATTGGGAAACATAGGCAGCGAATGCAGCGTGACTGTGAATTCTGATAGCGAACTGGTAGTAAAGCAGGCGAATGGTTTATACAAGGTCAAAAGCAAGAGTATGGCTGAGCTAAACTTGCGCCTTAGAAAGCTTATGGGATCCTTCAGTTCTGTCAAGTTGGTTAACAGGAGGAGAGAGGACCCTGGAATAGTGAAGGTTGACGCAGCACTCAACATGCTGCTAGACAAGATAGAGAAGGGTGAAAGCCCGGCGTAACTGCCAAAAGCTAAAATTCAGAAATCCAAGTATGCTTAATCAAGATCGGGTTTTGATCTGGATATTACGTGGAAATGATCTTTATCGCACTCCATATTAATGACTTCCACCCCAAAAGATTCGCTTATTCTCATTATTATTTGTTTGAAGAAATCAAAAATCTTATCGTCCATGAAGATCTTCCTTCTATATTTCACAACCTGTATGAAGTGGATTGTAACGCATATTGTAATGCATATACAGAATGTGCCCCTTTGTCTAAGTTGTATGACATAGGCCAAGTCAAGGGTACTTCCCGCTCGCTGAGTTAAAATCACGTTATTAAATGGCTGCACATATAAGCCCCTTTATTTTTAATTTATTTGCGCAGTTTCTTTCTTTTTTT
>JAVZPY010000022.1:0-9622 GCA_038881415.1 Candidatus Micrarchaeaceae archaeon | reverse complement strand
CTTGCTATACCTGGCAAAAGATTCACATTGAATGTGAACCACTCAGATTCCCCCCATCACGCTTTCGCGCATTGTGGAGTTTGCGCGCCTGCTGCACGCCGTAGCGCTAGGGCCCTTGTCTCAGTGCCCTTCTCGGGGCTTATGCTCCCACATCCCCTACGGGTTGTCGGTACGGTGGGCCGTTACCCCGCCGTCAGCCTGATCCGACGCAGTCTCATCGTAAGGTGGAAAAGCTCCAATTCGCTCCCCTTTCAGCTTGAACTCCTTCCAGATGTCCAAACCTATGGCGTATTGTCCTTCGTTTCCAAAGGTTATCCACCTCCTTACGGTAGATTGACTACGCGTTACTGAGCCGTACGCCGCTCCTGGAAGTCCAGGGGCAGACTTGCATGGCTGTCGAAATCTGATAGCAGTGTCCTCCAGCAGCATCGACTGGAGTCGACGCAATACATTGCTAATTGCAATTGTGCGAGTCTTCTTTGCACATCTCAAGGCTGCATCCAATTCCAAGCAGGAATTTTCACATTGTCAAAATTTCAGCATAAACAATAGGAAGCTGAAAACAATAGACTAAGCAATACTTTTTGAAATGTAAACATATTTAAAGCTTATCTAGGCAGTCTACCAACATTCAAATCCCGTATAAAACAAAAATAAACCAGATAAATACGCCCATGAGCCAATCTCAATTATTTAAAGAGTCCTAAAATTTAGGTTTTTATTATTTTTTACCTCTGAAAAGCGAAATAAAAGCGAAACATATCTTTTGATTTAAATATATTGCATTAGAATAGTAACATGTGTTTTTATGAGCAAGATGTTGCAGACAAAGAAACGCATACTGCTAGCCCTAAGCGAGCGCAATAAAACAATGAGTGAACTAAGCTCTGAACTTGGATTAGCAAACTCGACGGTAAGCAAGCACCTCAAGGAACTTCAAGCTATAGGTGCAATAAGCAAAGTCGAATCGGGTAGGAAGTGGAAATATTACAGAAAAAACACAGGATTCAATTTTCCAGAATCAATTTCGCATAGAGGGTATATATCAAAGTCAGTCATCGCGGCATCTGCAATTTCTGCGGCAATTATAATCATAATAGCGGCAGCCATATACATAAACACTGGCTCTGTTCAAATACAAAATCTCCAGCTTGCACCTGGAAGCATAGCCCCAAATGGCGTGACTGTTATGGAGGTATCTGATTCTCCTCAATATTATAACATAAGCGCAGTAAACATAACTTTATCAAGTGCACTCCTGCATTCTTCAACTGGGAAAAATTACATTGTAAAAATAAACAAAACAGTAGATTTAGTTAAATTACGGAACATATCTGAGATATTGGGCGCTGCAAAGCTCGCATACGGAAACTATACATATATTGCCTTATTTATAAAAAATGCTTCTGCAACAGTATCTGGAAAAACAGTCAGTGTGTTTATTCCTAGCTCAAAAATTCTAATACCTGAAAGATTTAACATAACGCCAAATGTCACTAATTGGATATCTCTAGATTTCAATTTGGAGCGGTCGCTGCATTTTACTGGAAATGGAAAAATAATAATGCTGCCTGTTATATACTATTCTAACGGGTTTAATGCAAGCATACAGGTGAGTAGCAACTATACTCCAATATTCATCAAAAAGGGCCGTATACAGTGGAATAATTCAGCTTTTGGAATGGAGAGCAATGGCGCTATAAGCCGCAATTTTAGCATTCCACTCAACCAGAGCATGGTGATAAAAGGACATAGAATTGTGGTTGGGCCTGTTAGCGGCTTTTCAATCTTCATATTAAAGCGCGGGTATATCGGGGCATTAATATATAATTCGAGTGTGCCGCAGCCATATAACCTCCCATTTAACATAAGCAATTTTAGGTGCTACCGCAATGGCTTCGTTGGAGCACTGATCTGCGTACACAACCACAATTACAACGAATCATATGCGATAAAAGCAGTAAACATATCCACATTGTATACAAGAATGTCCCTCCAGATAATTGCACAGGGAATAGGGTCATACAATCTTAGTGCTTCGCTGATGCAGCAGAATGGAAGTTCTTATTCAACTGGCCCAATATACTTTACAATCCCGCCAGTTGCAGCTTCTGCCATACTTGGTCGTATGCATATAGTGGAGTTCAATGGGGTTGCAGTTAACAAAAGCTATGAACTTAAGATAAATTATACATACGCTCCATTCTGTGGCAAGCTAAGCATCTCGTCTTCATGCATAGCCAATGCAAAATCAGTTGAGCACTACTATTCGCTTAACCTGTCCGTTTTATCAAACCAATCCAGCATACGTGTAGCGTTGCCCGGTAGGCTCTTGTCATATAATGGAATTCTAGTAACAAATATGTCGCTCAACAATTCGCAAAGCAACATAACTATCCCTCTTCGGAAGATTTTGATAAACTCGACAGTTGAGGCCTCAGAAGCATCATATTCGTCTATAAAATTGCCTCTTGAAGCATATAATTGCACACAAGGCAAAGACTGCATTGTCGTCCCTATAACCAAATGCCAAAATGGTCTTCCAACGCAAAGGATTTGCATTGCTAGCAGCTATTACCAAGAATATGCCTCTGAATACTCAAATACATCCAAATCCGCTTATGGTGCGATATGCCCTGACTTCGTAATAGAGTCTAACTACTCTTGTGGATGCACCGGAGGAAGCTGCGGCCTGATATACACATCCAGATAATCTATAAAGCGTGTGAAAGCTGCAAAATTAGCAAGTCATTCCGCTTCTGCAGAAAATTCCTTATGTGAGCCAAGGTTAAGGCTCTTTACATTCTTTATTCCGTTTGTGCTTGTAAGCGCCCTCATTGCAGCAACAAGCGTATTATACCTCGCTCTTGTCCTGCCTCTTGAAAAACTCCATGCGTCTTTTATACCTGCAAGTTCAACCAATTTCTTTACAGGCTCACTTGCAACCACCCCCAATCCTCGTGGCGCAGGCTTCAGGAATACTTCGACGCTGCCGCATTTCCCGCTAACGCTCAGCGGCAAGCTGTGCTCAGTACCGCATTTGCATTGCCATGATCCGCACCCCATTATTATCGGAACTATGTTTCTTTTTGCATTGCTTATAGATTGGTCTATTGCAGCTTTTATCTCTGCGTCTTTGCCTACGCCTATGCCAGCATGCCCATTTCCGTCCCCCACAACAGCAACAACTCTGAATTTCATTTTCCTATTGTTCTTTGTCATCCTCTGAACATTCATTATCTCTATAACTTCGCTCTTTATGTTTGGAAGCAGAGCTTCTACTATTCCGTTTTCTGATATGCGCTTGCCTTCATGGAATATCTGCTCTATGCTTTTTATCTCGCCAAGCTTTACTCTCTTCCCTACCTCTGTCTTTGGCTGCCATGCATCTATATTAAATGTTTCCCTGGGCTCGTAACTCTGCTTCTTCTTCATCAAATAATCACTCGCTCAATTTTTTCTTTGCATTTTCAAACATGCTCTCGATTTTGGCAGCATCTATCCCGGATTTCTTATAAAGGCTGAATTGGTTGCCTTTTGCGCCTTTTGAAATGTAGCTGCCTATGTGCTTCCCAGAAAGTCTATCTCTGTCAAAATCTATATTGTTGATTAGCTTGATGCCATTATCTGCAGCTCCAAGAGCCGCAGCAAAAAGCACAGAGGCTTTCGAAGGCGTATGGACCCCTATGTCAAGCACATATTCGTCATTGTTGCCTCTTAATTTCTTTGCAAGAGCCATTCCTGTGAGATAGGCTGTTGGTGTGTTTCTTCTCGGCTCCCACCCAACTTTTTTCAGCTCGATGGAACGCGCAGAATTTATTACTATGTCCCCGTCAGGGCTATATTTAACAGCTTGCACAATTATGCCACGGTTGCTCCTCCTTATTACGAGCCTGTTCCTGTTTCCTTTTAGCAGCCTGACCCTCATCGGATAATCGGTAAGTGCCTTTTTTCTCCTTTTTTTTACAAATGTGTACATAATATCATCATATGTGTTTTAGGCTCTTAATTTTTTCTTGGTCTATCTTTACGCCTGTGCTTATAATATGGTTTATAAGAGTAGCTTTTGTTTGGAATGTACCTCCTTTTACCAACGCATAGAAGCGCTTGTACATCTGGTTGTCTATGTAATTTGAAGACTTCAGCTCCCTAAGTATGCGCCTCTGAGATCTCATTCTGCGCATGTGGCCTATGCTAGACCTTGCCTTTGCGCTGCCCCTTTTCCTTCCAGGGCCACGCGACCTTCCAAGTTTCCTCCTTGCTTTTCTTATCCTTCCACTCATGGACAAATTTTTCTTAGCTTTGACTGCAAATATAGACCCATTCTGTACTAACCTTCTCACATCGTCATGAGTGATTGCCTTTTTTGCATCCTCAAGCGCAGAGTCCTTTATCCTTATGCTACTCTCCCCTCTTCCAAGTATTTGCGAAGCCAGTCTTTTTGCAAGTTTTATCGTCATTTCTTAGCACCTTCCTGCTGTTTTGCAACCTCCTGAGCCTGTTCCTTTTTAGGGGGGTTTGTTACCTTTATGCCATTTTGGCCGGCTATTGCAGCTATCTCGCTGCTCTTCCTCTTCGAAACAGACGAAGCTATAGTTATAGAGAAGTTGTTTATGTCGGGATCCTCTATTATATCAATCAGCTCCTTCCTGCTGTGCACCAGTATTGCAATTGTGCCATCGCTCCTAGTGTGCCTAAGGCTTTCTGGATTCCTATACCCTATTGTCGGTTCTGCGCCCATGAAAGCCTTCTTTATGCGCTTTTTATTGTCTATCCCCCTCTGCTTTCTCCATCTGGGCTTTACCCTCTTCCTGTTCTTTGCGCCGTAGTTTGGCACATTGAAAGTGGGGTGGCTCTTCTTTTTTAATACCATGCTTATACCTCTGCCGCGTAATACACTCCATCTTGGAATATTCTCTCGTCCCTCTTCCTTATTTTAGAGGCTCTTCTGAGGTTCGCCGCAGTCTGCGATACATCGTCCTTTGATGGGCCCGAAATCTTCACTTCATTACCCTTTACTTCAACTTTTGTGTCCCCAACTATATTAGAGCGCCTGGGATACCTTTCGCCAAGCATATTTTTTATCAGGACAGACTTTCCGGACACTTCAAGAGTCAATGGGAAATGCGAGAATACAATGCTCATGTTTATTTTAAAGGGCTGCTGCACCCCAGAGATGTCATTCCTAAGCTCGCTTGCAAATGCGTTTGCTATATTTAGTGCCTTTCTTGCAAGTTTCTTAGAGGAGGTAGGAATTATTTGCACAGAATCGCCGTTTACTTTAACGTCGATGTATGCTGCATTGAATTTTCTGGAGTTGTTTCCCAGCGCTCCAGCTGTTTTCACAATGCCGCCTTCTACGGAAACTTTTACCCCATTTGGTACCTTAACCTCCTCCATAAAATCAACTTAATAAACGTATGCTATAAGCTTTCCACCTATATTTTTGCCCCTAAGCTCATTGCTTGTCATCATGCCCTGAGGTGTAGACACTATCAGTATGCCGAAATCCCTGCTGGGTATATATCGCGATTCGCGCTCTATCAGCTCGGCAGCATTAACGCTAAGCCTTGGCTTTATCACTCCCATATTGTTTATCCTGTTTGTAAGCTTCACCTTTAACATGCGCGCATGCCTTTCGCTGAATTCCTCATATCCTTCTATATAGGATTCGCGCTTCATTGCATCAAGCACTGACCTTATAAGCTTAGTAGAATAAACTTTGCAGTACTCCCTACCTATCCTTTCATTGGTCTTTATAGTGTTTATTGCGTCAGCAAGCCTGTCTACCATGCAAATCAACCATATTTTTTGAAGCCCATATCAGCTGCAACTTCCCTGAAGCACCTTCTGCATATATAAAGCCTGTGCGCCCTTATTAGGCCTCTAGAGGTGCCGCATATCCTGCACTTCCTGAGCCCTTTGCCCTTGGCTTTAAGTTCATTGCTAACCTTCATCTTCTCACATTAAACAAAATTTACCTTGTACTCCCTTGACAGATATTCCTTTATCTCCTCTGCAGATACCCTCTTATGCCTGCTTGGAATGCTGCTGTTTTTCCATTTTCTGAGGCACACCCTATAACCCTTCCTCTTAAAGGAGAGGTTTACGTTCATTCCAAGCATTCCGATGGCAGGATCATATTTTATGCCGTCTATATCTATGTATTCCCTTATGCCAAAGCTGAATGTGTTGTCTTTTATAGATGAGGCTTTTACTCTGTTGTCTACCGCATCCAGAAGCTTTGCCGCAAGCTTTCTCGCTTCTATGCCGCGTATTGTGACAAAAGCTGCTATCTTGCTGCCCTTTGTGATCTTAAATGACGGGTTTCTTTTCTTTGAAAGCCCGTCAGCCGCTGTCCTCCCAGTTATGAGTGTTATGAGCTTTTTGGCGTTCTCTTGAACCCGCTCATCGCTCCCTGTGCCTATATTCAGCGTAAGCTTGTCAATGTATACATTCCTCATCACATTAGCGCTTTCCATGTCAGCCCACCACCATTATATTTTTGGCAAGGGTCTCAAGCTCTGAGCCTTCGCTCTCAACTGTTACAGACTTTATCTGCTTGTCCTTCATGTTTATTGATTTTATGGTGCCAGTTGTTCCTGCGTGCACTCCGTCCATTATAAAGCATTTGCCACCTTCTCTAAACGATATCAATTCCGCTTTATTGCCAGACAGCATAACCGAATCGCCAACCTTTGCCCCTTTTGGCGCTGGTATGTTGGTGCTATCGTTCAGTGTAACCATGATTCTACCTTTCGGGGCGATGTACTTTTTCACTATCTTGCAAACCCTCTCCGAAGCCTCCTTTGCGTCAATCTCCTTGTATGTTGCATGCCCAAGCCTGTCCAGGCCAATCCTATAATATTTGTTTGCACTTTTTGTGCCTACGACATCATTTATCCCTATCGGGTATTTGCTGTCAGATACCCTTTTTCCATTGACCTCTATTCCTTCTGCCATTATGGCAGACACTTCGTAGTTGAACCTTGCCAGCCCTGCCATCTTAAGGAACGCACTTACAGGTATGCTGCTTTCGAGCGTGTGCCTGCCTGGGGAAGGCTTCGCTACGTATTTTGTTTCTTTTTTATGCGCCATGTAAAACTTCGGCGCATTCAGGCTTTTAATATGGTTCTTTCCTCCTTTCTTTGCCATTATCCCACCATAGCCTTGGCCTGACCCTCCTGCATGGCCTCAGGCGCTTTTATTGCATCTGGCTTCTTTGCCTCCTTATCCTCTGGCTTTTCAGCTGGCTTTGGCTGCACCTTTAGGTTCAGCTTTGCAGCCCTATATTTGTCTGTGAGGTTTAAATCCGTTATCTTAAGATTGCTTATGTGTATTGGCACATTGCTTTCCTTGCCCCTTGCGTTTTTTCTGGTTATAGAATCAATGTAAGCGAAGCCGCGCCTCATGTTAATCCTTACAACCTTCCCGCTTTTGCCCTTCCTAGCCCCAGCAACAACTTCCACAGAATCTCCTCTTGACAGTTGCACGCTCCTCCTCGAAATGCCAAGCTTTTTTGCAAGCTGTTTGTCTATGTGCACCCTTACAAAGTGCTGGGCTGCATGCAGCGGCGGAGCTAGCCTAAAACGCCTCTGCTTCCTTTTTTGGCTGCTCCTTATCATCAAACTACCCTCGAAGCTATGCTTGCTAGCTTTATATACCTTTCAACTACCTCCCTTGCCATTGCGCCTTTCACCTCTGTTCCAACAGGGAGGTTTGCATCATTAACTATTATTCCTGCATTATCCTCAAACCTTACCCTCATCCCATCGGGCCTGCGTATTGGCTGCCTCTGCCTTATTATTACAACGCGTACCCTTTTCTTTATATACTGTGGGTTGCCGCTCTTCACATTCGCCATTACCAGATCCCCTATTCCAACTGAGGGCATCCTGTTTTTAGTGCCGCTTTTGCCTATCCTGCTCATTACCTTCAGCAGCCTAGCGCCGCTGTTGTCAGCGCATACGATTATTGCGCCAGGCACTAGAGTTCTGGATATCTTGCTCGATATTCCCTTCATAATATGACCATCTAAAATTTCTCAACAACAGCGAAAGACTTCGTCTTGCTAAGCCTCCTGGTCCCAACGATCCTTACTCTGTCGCCTTCTTTTGCGCCTATGCATGGTGGATTATGCGCCGGTATCCTGGAGTTGCTCCTCAGAGACCTCTCATATTTCTTAAGGTAAGTAGCGTATTCCCTCTCAACTATTACAGTTTTGTCAGCCTTGTCGCTAACAACAACCCCATAAAAGCTATTGGGGTGCGTTTTTACACTGCCGTGTATTGGGCATTTTTTATCATTGCATTCCAAAGAAATCTCCTCTAAAGCTTTCTTTTTCTGTAGAATTTCAGGCCTTTTCCAATCCTTTCATGTGGCCTGAAGCAGATTTCGCTGCCTTCAACTGTAAAGATATTTTTATCAGCAATAAATTTAAATGTTGATATCCTTTTCAGGATTCTTTTCCTTCCCGCGTCGGTTTGGAGGACTATGCTTTCCTTGGTTTCATCTATTACTCTGCCGCGTATGCCAACCTGGGCGGCATCCTTGCTTGCAATCACTTCGGCATATAGCCCAACAAGCTCATGAAGGACAATATTTCTGTTATTATACTCTGCCATAAATATAAAGCTTTGCGGTTGGCCGGAACGCTAGCCAATCGTCTACCTTATTATTATTTTGTCTCCTACGCTGACTATCCTGTCGACGTCATAGCCCAGCACGCTACCATATGCAGTCTTCACATAGAGAGTGCCGGTGGATGGCTGCACCTTTGTGACTATGCCTATATACGCGCCTATCTCGCTTATGACTTTCTTGCCTTTCATGCGCGCAGAGCGCACAGCGCGTTTTCTGAGCGCAGTTCCGAATTTAGCCAGCACGTATCCTACTATTATGGCAATTATGTCATAAAGTAGCATCTGCGAAAAGTATATCTGCCCTATAACCCAAGCGGCAGTTATGTATACAAGCGCAAGAACAATTATCGTATAACCTATATATGTGCTTTGCTTTATTGCCCTGTAGCGCAGCCCCCTACTCTGCAAGTCTATCATTCTGCCTATCAGGTAAAGCGATAGGCTTACTGGCAGCAGTATTATAAACCCCTCTATAGCATATGCAGCAAGTGTAAGACTGTTGTGCGTAAGCGACTCCCCAGTGTAATAGTCGCCATAGGAGAGTATTATGCTTATAATGAAAAATATTATCGCGCCTACGTAAAACAAGAAGCTTAGCCTTTCTATGCTGAAGCCAAATCCAGCAAAAGATTTTATCAGCGCATCCTCCAAGCCCAGCCCCTTTACTACAAGGTAAAGGCCTATCAAAGCCACTGGCAGCTGCCAGCCAAAGTGGAAGTAATAGCTGATTGCAAAAAGAAGCAGTATAGCAGCAGGTATCCCAAAGACTATCCTAGCGTAGTGCGGCTCCTTAAGCTTTTCAAGGAGAGTAAAGTATGTATTTTCAAGCACTTCTGCCTGTTTCATCCTAAGTATGTCGACGCTGTTTATTGCAACCCTGCTTTTTATTATTGGTATGACCCTGTTGTCGCTTGCACCATCTGTCACCAGGACGCACGAATCAGGCTTGAATCTATCAACTACCATATCAAGCTCCCTTG
>JAVZPY010000021.1:0-9701 GCA_038881415.1 Candidatus Micrarchaeaceae archaeon | reverse complement strand
AGGTAATAGAAACGCCGCTATTTTTTTGCGCCTCTGAAAATACCTTCCTTAATTTTGTAACTCCAGATATAGTGTCTGTAGTTTGAAGCTTTATAGTATATGATACACTGTGGTCCTTCTTCTTGTTACTTGAATCCAGCAGCTTTATTATTGCCTCCTTGAACTTGCGTGGTAGTTTAGATGAATCTATTTGGTCAGGGTAGTATTTAGCAGTCTCTATCATTTTTGTGTAATTTCCAAAATCTGCAATGATTTTTTTCTCTATTGAGTCCCTGGATTGCTGCTCTTTTGCAATTTTTATTGCTTGGCTGACTAAAGCTTTGGACCGCTTCTCTAGATTGAACGCACGGAGTTTATCTTTTGATTCCTTAGGGGTTACTCTTTTCAATGATACATCTATGGTATTTTTGTTGGTATCATAAAATATTATTCTGCATACAAGTTTTTGGCCTTCATGAACAAATTCATGTATATTTTTTACCCAGCCAGAGGATACTTCTCTTATAGGTAAAAAAACTTCTATGTCATTAAATTCTGGAAGCATACAATACGCTCCGAACGGCTCTACTTTTTTAACTACTGCTATGGCTAAAGAATTTACTGCTGGGCGTGAATATTCAGATTGCATTTCGTTATTTTCTGGCATTTCACTTCTTGACCTCTAATTTTTTCTTTGTTCTTGTCCCAAATACTCTCTCTACAGTATAGTTGCAAACTTTACATTTTAGAAGTGCTTTTTGCTTTTTTGACTGCTTTTTCATAACAGCCTGTCCTTTTACTTTGCCTTTTATTCCTTTTCTCTTTCTAATATTTCGCCTATTTCCTATATTCAGACCTATACCAAATCCTGGGCCTTTGGAATACAGTTTAACACTGTGAATAGTATGCTTATTGCATTTTGGGCAAAATGTGTTTACTTCTTTTTCTATTTCCATTTATATCACTTTATTGCGTACATATACCGCTATTTATCAAAAAATCTGCATCAGATTCATTGTCTATATATATCGTATTGTTTTTCTGGAGTGGACCTATTTTATTGCCAGATGGGAGTATTATCTCCGGTATTTCCTGCTTTACTTTTAACCCTTGATTTTCTTTCTTTGGTGCTTGCATACCGCTTTTCTCAAAGAAACTGTCCTTGAACGTTTTTGTGAATTCTGCTACTTCTTTATAGAAGTCTAATTCTTCTTTTGGCAGATTTTGTTGTATAGGTTTATTGTAAGCAACGTACGAAAGCAGTTTTTGCTTGCGTAGTTCTATTATGTTGCTTAATATTTTTATTATGTTTGCTTTGAGCTCCTGATCCCCAGAGTTTACTATGGATTGGTAAAATTCAAATGCGTCTTTATAGAAATTTTTATCTATAGGCTGGAGCATGCTAGATTTCCTTTCCTGCTGCCACGTTTGCCATAGAACATCAAATTTTATATTGCTGTCCAACCTAGTCACCCCAGAATTCCGCTATTTGTCGTTCCTTTATTATATATAACACTTATTTATAACTTTAAAAGATTTTTATTTAGCCGAACTTGAAGTAAAATAATAGTGGAACTAAGGGGTGTATTTTAGCGAGGGATGGATTTGAACCATCGACCTCCGGGTTATGAGCCCGGCGGGCACTCCTGACTACCCTACCTCGCTCCAGAATTAGCCTTTAAGTAAAGATTTGACTGAATCTTTGTCTAATGCAGTGAGGCTTTTGCCACACTGGCACTTAAAATTAACTTCAAAAGCCGCATCGAAAGTAAACACTAATTTATCAGATTCATAGCATTTTTTGCAAATAAAGTAATCGTTGCAATTTTCATCAACTATAACAGAATTCTCATTCTTAGCAGTTATCTGTTTCGCAAAACTTTCTACTTTGTCAGGGTTTATATACCAAGCAAAAGATAACCATCCATTAGTATTCTTGGCAACATAATAGTTTGTCAGTCCGTAACCCTGCATTATGTTAAGTATGCGCCTAACTGCATTAATTTTAAGCCCTAATTCTTCAGATATATATTCGTCAGTTTTTGGCGTAGTTAGCATAGATATTACATCAATGGAATTTTTGCTTACGTTCTTCTTCAAGTAGTCAGAGATTTCCTGGTCCTCTACTATTTGCGATATGGCTCTTTTAACTTCGCTTTGTTCTAATATTGGTGCAGCGCTCGGGGTTCTCTGAATCTTTTTAGAGTCCGAAATATTATTTTCTACCTTTTTTCTTGGAATTGTGGCCTTTGCGTGTTTGGTTTGACCATGATCTGCAGCCACCTTATTGCTTTTCGTCGCTATACTGCCACTTCTTTGTAGTTTTTTAACCAATTTTTTATTGTTGGCAACCTTAGCGTGTTTTTTCCCAGCTGCAGCCTTTACTTGTTTCTTTGTTTTAAGAATTTGAGATTTCACCAACACACCTTATCTGCTTAAAAAGCGATTATAAT
This sequence comes from Candidatus Micrarchaeaceae archaeon, assembly GCA_038881415.1. Classification (GTDB taxonomy): domain Archaea; phylum Micrarchaeota; class Micrarchaeia; order Micrarchaeales; family Micrarchaeaceae; genus JAJZYW01. Next base: position 7,269 of record JAVZPY010000021.1, on the reverse strand, counting down.
AATTTACCTTAATTAATATTTATATCTTTCTGTATCTTTGAAGATACAAAATCACATATCTATTTATTAAATCTCGTGTTCTATAATAATTTGAACCAAAATAAGCAGGGTAGCAATAAGTTAGCAGAATAATGCACTTATCTTTTTAGTAAGATACACCTTATAAAAGAAAGTTGCCAGGTGTAATTGCATTTAGTTTAGATATGGTTAGATATAAATATTCTTGCAGACAAATTTTCTGTGCCCTGCGCGATTAATTGCAGAAGTGATGATAATATGGGCATGTACAAAGAAGCCAAAAAGAATGTAATATCAGGATTTAAGACAAGGTCAGAAACATATAGGAGCAGGCTTATAAAATGGCATGCGGAGGACCCTATAACAAAAATAGCAAAGCCAACAAATATAGCCAGAGCAAGGGAGCTTGGATACAGGGCGAAGCAAGGAGTTATTGTGGCACGAGTTCGTGTGGTCGGTGGTAAGAAACACCGGAAAAGGGCAGACGGAGGAAGGAAGCCATCAAAGTCCGCGTCATACTATACGCGCCACAAATCATTAAAACAGATTGCTGAAGAAAAAGCTGCGAGAAAATTTCTAAATTGCGAAGTACTGAATTCATACTTTATAGGCAATGCAGGTGCAGAGAATTACTACGAAGTAATATTGCTTGATAGGGCAAACAGCGCAATTTCATCAGATAGGATATATGGAAGCATAATATCCCAGCGTGGGAGGGCTTTCAGAGCTGCCACCCATGCAGGTAAGAAGGCAAGGGGTATCTATAAATGAATGCAGCACAATATGCAGCAAACTTTAAGATAAGCAAACGCGCAGAAATAAGGTATTCAACAATAATAGGCAATAGATTAGAATACAAAAGGAGCAACATAAGCGTAAAGGAAGCAAAGCAGTTTGTTAATGTGCATATAAATGCATCTGATATAACTGCTCTTATAGCTTCTTCCAATTACGTGCTCAAGGCAGTTAAAACTGCTGAGGCAGCTCTGACCGCAAAAATTCCGCAAAAAAATCGCAAAGTTTAAGAACATATAAAAATTTAAGCCAATAATATTAATGAGATACAGCCAGATTCTTCGATCTGCACTGTCTTATTAGAAGGGTATTTTTTATGAGCAGTTCACGCCAATTTTGGCAGAGTAGAAGGGCAAAGCGCCGCCTCCCAAGGCAACGCTCTTTCAATAATCTGCAAGAGGTAAAGCCAACTGGAATAATAGGTTTCAAGGCCGGCATGACCCAGCTAGTCCTAATAGATGATTCTGAATCTCCTACAAAACAGCGCGAAATTAATAGGGCATGTACGGTAATAGAAATTCCAAAGACAGAAGTATATGCAGTTAGGCTCTATAAGAAGGACCCCATCTCTGGATACCTGAAGAGCGCTGGGGAAATCATATCCCAGGAAATTGCGCAAAAAATCGGAATAAAAAGCATAAAGAACCAAATAAAGCCAGAAAGAATCGAAGAATCTGCATATACAGATGCAGCAATACTTGCAGCTGCTTACCCTTCATCTACAAATTCCCAGCAAAATCATGTACAGAAGTTTGAAATAAAAGTCTCTGGGAATGATATAAAGAAAAAGCTTGACCTATGCTTAAGTTTGCTTGGAAAGGAACTGAAAGCAGAAGAGGTGTTTAAGCCTGGGCAGTATGTCGATGTTTCTTCAATAACAAAAGGCTATGGCTGGCAAGGCGTAATAAAGCGCTCCGGCGTTCAGCGCCAAGATCACAAAGCAACGCAGAAAATAAGGCACGTCGGTACTTTAGGTGCATTCCGCCAGTCAAAGGTCATGTATACTGTGCCGCAAGCTGGCCAAATGGGCTTTAATTACAGAACGGAAAGGAACAAGCGCCTTCTGAAAATAGCAGGCTCAGCAGATGCAAAAGAAGTGAACAAAAGTTCAGGATTCAAGAATTATGGAGTTGTAAAAGGCAATTACGTTATAATAGACGGTTCAATACCTGGCCCTTCGCACAGACTTGTAAGAATAAGGGGCGCAGCGTCGCCTCTAGGGGCCGAAGCAGTAAAAGAGCCAAAGGTAATAAAGATAATAAGGTAGTTTTAAATGTTAGAAGCCGACGTCTTGGATACAGATGGCAGGCAGGTAGGTCGCATACAGCTGCCAAACGCATTCTCAGAACGAGTGCGGCCAGATCTGATAAGGAGGGCTGTGCTTGCAGAGCGCTCTTCAAGGCTACAACCACAAGGCCACTTCCCTCTCGCAGGAATGCAGACAACTGCAGCGTATTACGGCAAAATGAACTCTTATAGGTCTGGCAGGCATATGGGCCAGGCCCTCAGGCCGAAAGAGAAGCTTGGGGGCGGGAGGCAGGGCAAGGTAAGGAGGATACCATCAGCAGTAACAGGCAAGCGCGCTCATCCCCACCAAATAGAAAAGAAGATAGTTGAGCTTATAAATAAGAGGGAGTATTCTAAAGCCATAGCAAGTGCAATTGCAGCCACGGTCCATAGCCAGTATTCAAAGCGCATGCGAATAAAAGACATAAAGCTTCCTATAGTATTCTCAGACGCAATAGAATCTATAACAAAAACTAAGGAATTTATTAAAGTTGTAAATTCAGCAAAAATTGGCCAGGCCCTAGAGCAAAAGGCAACAGCTTATAAAGGGAAAAGGCACATGTCAAGGGCAAAAAGCTACAAGAAAAGCATATTGGTAGTTGTGGGTAAGGATAATGGCATATCCCGTGCCGCAAGAAATATTGCAGGCGTGGATGTATGCACAATAGACAAAATCAAAGCCGAACTTCTGGCTCCTGGAGGCGATCCAGGCAGGCTTACTGTATGGAGCAAAAGTGCGCTTGAAAGCTGCGACTCCGCAATAGAAAAGGCAAAGGTAGTTTAAATGGCTGTGTTAATGTATCCAATAGCAACAGAAAAATCTGTTGGTATGATAGACAGGCAAAATACAATAGCATATATGGTGGACGCAAGGGCTACAAAAAGCGAGATAAAAGCAGAATTTGAGTCGCTATTCCAAGCAAAGGTAGAAAGCGTGCGCACGCTGAATACAGCGCTAAATGGCAAGAAGGCATTTATAAAGCTTAAGAAAGGTTTCAAGGCAAGCGATATAGCCGTAAAGTTAAAGTTGGTGTGATAAATGGGAAAGAAACTTAGGCAGCAAAGGCGCGGCAAAGGATCCAATGTATATGCCAAATTACCCGGCACTTTCGACAAAGACATACGCTTCACTACAGATATGTCAAAGAAAATGGTGGGCGAAGTTACGGGTTTTGTTAATTCAACCGGCCACACTGCGCCCCTAATGTCTCTGATGTACGATGACTTTTCAACAGGCTACCTTCTGGCTCCGGAGGGGATAAACAAAGGAAGCCATGTTCACATATGTGACGGAAAGATAAGCCTTGGCAGCGTCATAAAGCTACGCGATGTACCAGAAGGCATACCTATATACAATGTAGAAGCTCGCCCTGGAGATGGTGGGAAGTATGTAAGAGCTGCCGGCTCATCAGCCTATATAGCAGCAAGGATGAATGGCAAGGTATCTGTAGTAATGCCATCAAAACAGATAAAGCAGTTAAGCGAAGAGTGCAGGGCGCAGCTAGGCGTAGTTGCAGGCGGAGGGGTATTGGAGCAACCTCTTGTAAAAGCCGGAAAGAACCACTACCGCATGCACGCCATAAACAGGCTTTGGCCAAAGAATCGCGGCGTAAAGATGAACCCGGTAGATCATCCATTTGGAGGAAAGCAGCACCACGAAGGCAAAAGCACAATGACACCAAGGAACGCACCTCCAGGGAGGAAAGTTGGCCACATAGCCGCAAGGCGCGCCGGCAGAAAGAAGAGAGGATGATTTTATGGCAGAAAGAATAGCTTACATGGGAATGACGCCTTCTGAGGCAGCAAACATATCAGATGAGCAATATATAAAACTGCTAAAGTCAAGGTACCGCAGGAGCGTTAAGCGGAACGCCTTGAAATACAGAATACTGAAGCAAAGGATAGAAGAGGCAAAGAAATTTGGCTCAGACAAGCCAATAAAGACGCATGTGCGTGAAGCAGTAATATTGCCATCGTGGATAGGCACAAAAATAAGCGTTTATAACGGCAAAGAGTTCCAGCAGCTTACAATATCAGCAAATATGCTAGGTCACAGGCTCGGCGAATACGTATATTCAACAAAGCGCGTCATACACTCATCGCCAGGAATAAGGGCAACAAAAGGTAGCAAGTTCACAGAGGTGAAGTGATGAATTATTCTTTCAACCGCGACAGGTCCGGAATAGTTTTTGCAGGGCTAAATGATGTCAATGCAAGCTTCAAGGATCTTGCAATGGTGTGCTCCGCAATACGCTACAACAGCGTGCCGCGTGCAATGGAAATACTAGATAGTGTAATAAGCGGAGGGAAGCCGATAGAATACAGGAAATACAATTCGCATCTTGGGTCGCGCCACGAACTCAATGGCAGGAAAGGCAGGTATCCGATAAAGTGCGCGAAGCTTGTAAAGAAAGCGCTTGAAAGTGCAAGCGCGAATGCAAGAAGCAAAGGGTATGAGCCAGACCTAATGTATGTCGTACATGCGGCTGCAAACAAGAAGCAAATTATAATGCGCACCCCCCCAAAGGGCAGGCTGTTTGTGATCACTGGCGGGTGGGGCTATTCACCGCTTAGGCGTTCAGACATAGAGCTTTCGAAGATAGAAATAGGCCTTGGAACAGGAAATGAGAAGGGACTTGGGAATGGCATGAAAGCAAAGATTATGGCTGCAAAAGCCGCAGATGCGAAGAAACCTGCGCCTAAGGCAAAGCAGCAGCCAAAAGTGAAGCTAAAAGCGGCAGAGAAGCCTCAAGAAAAGCATGTGCCAAGCCAGGCCAAGAAGCCTTCTGCTGTGGCCGATTCGATAAAGCGCAGCGCCGATCCAAGCCCAAAAGATGGTACTAAACAGCCTGAGGATAAAACTCAGCAGAGACAAGAAAAAGAGCAAGTGGTCTAATGGCAATAGAGAAGAAGTTTATAGAGGACTCGATCATCAAGCTAAATGTTTCAAGATACCTTGGGAATGAGCTTTCAAGGGCAGGCTTTTCAAAAGTAGAAATACAGAAAACTCCGGTACTGACAAGAATAACTGTATACGTACTAAATCCTGGAAGGGTAATAGGCCGCGGCGGGAAGACAATAGACGCGCTTACAGATACAATAAAGAGGCGCTTCGGCATAGAAAACCCACAGATAAGCGTAATGGAAGTAGAGAATAAATTTTTGGAGCCTATGCTAGTAGCCAAGGATATAACTGTAAAGCTAGAAAAAGGTATAAATGCAAGGAAGATTGTGCAGTTCACCTTAAATAACATAATGGAAAATGGGGCAATGGGTGCAGAAATCATAGTAAATGGAAAACTGTCACCAAAAGGAGCAAGAACAAAGTCCATACGTAAGAATGTTGGCTACATCCCAAAAGCTGGGGACGTGGTCAATTTGGTCAGGGAAGCTTATGCTGTAGCCTACCCCAAATACGGCGCTATAGGCGTAAAGGTGAGGATCGTTCCCCCTGGAACAAAGTTTCCTGACAGGAAGGCAAAGGCTGCCGCCGCTCCGGTCGCAATAACTAACGGCTGATCTAGTGTCCGCTATCTTAGCTGCAATAGTTGCTTTTTTCAGCATGTTTATTCCTGGCGTTCTGTTTGCGGCAGCTTTGCTTAGGAAAACAGAGCTCCACGCATTCGAAATAGTCGTAATAGGATTCTTTTTTGGCCTTCTAGCACCAGCAACGCTTACATGGATAGAAGCATATTTCATAAACAGCATACATGCATTCACATTTTCACTGGGCCTTTTCGAGGCAAACGCGCTAGTGCTTACAATAATAGCTGCTGCGTTGGCATACCAGCAGGGCGTATTTGGGGATCTGAAGGGGGCGTATTCAAAGCGCGCGCGCAATTCCGAAGTGAAATCTGAGATAAGCCAGATAAATGCGGCCGAATCTGAAGCAAAATCAAGGCTTGCAGAAACGCGCAGACGTTTGCGTCAGTTTGAATCTGCCAAGTCGCTTATAGCAAAGCACATAGAAGAAGAAAACGAGCTATCAAAGAACCACGCAAACGAAAAACGAGTACTCGCTAATTTTACTGAAGAAGAAAAAGCGAAGGCGATAAAGCTACACGCTAAGGAAGAAGCAGATCTTGCCGCAGCGCATGAGAAAGAGGAGGCTGCGCTGCTGCACGAGCTGGAGCGCGAGGAAGAGAATAAAGCGCACACTTCAAGAAGCATAGCGCCTATGCGCGCAAACAAGTGGGTCTGGATTGTGCTGCTTGCGATAATGCTGCTTACATTTGGCACAAGAATGATGAGTTATGTCATAACGCCTAACTTCTTTGAGTTCGACCCATACTTCGACATGCTCGATGCCAGGGCAATACTCACATATGGCTACCAACCATACCTTACTCATGGGGCCTGGCCAATAGTAAATGGCACAGTGACAAGAGTCCAGCCGATAATACCGTATTTAGAAGCATACTGGTATTCCCTTGCAAATTACCTTGGGCCCCATTACACTAATTTCAGCACTTCTCTAATGAGCTATGTTGGCGGAATATACCCGCCCATCACTGCTGCCCTTCTTGTATTTACAATTTTTATGCTGCTATACCACGAGTATGATTATTATATAGGCCTTGCAGGAGCAGCGCTTACAGCAACAATGCCTATAATATTTACAACCTTTGTTTCAGGAGAGCAGCTGCTGGAACCTTGGGGCATATTTACCCTGTTCTTCTTCTTTGCAACTTACCTCCTCGCAGTAAGGAATATGAAAAGCAAAAGGCTTGCAATACTCGCAGGAATAGCTTATGCTTCAACATTTCTCGGTGCGCACTACTATACAGTAGATGCAGGAGTACTAACATTGTACATAATAATACAAGGCATAATAGGGGCACTAAGGGGCAACCTTTCACGCGATTTCTACAAAATGAATGCAATAGTCATAATAGTGATAGGCATATTCCTTGCAGCTTATTACCCATACCACGCCACACTCTCCGGCAGGATACCTACAGTCCTGCACATACCGATAACAATAATGGGTCCAATACTGGCGCTGCTCTTCGTGCTAATATTCCATTACTTGCCAGAATACCTGCATAATAACAAGATTATATTCAAAAAATTGGACCTTCCAGAACGAGTATATTGGCTAATATTTCTTTTGGTTGTGCTTTCTATACTGATAGTATTTACGCCTCTCGGAAAGCCCGTAAGCGCCTA
>JAVZPY010000020.1:0-9786 GCA_038881415.1 Candidatus Micrarchaeaceae archaeon | reverse complement strand
ACACTTGGGTAAATAATGCAGAACCTGTATATACGAAGAGTTGCAGTGTATACCTTTTTGTACAAAGCTGTTCATCATCCGGAAATAGTGGCTATGCAGACTTATGGGAAGGGCAGAATGATATAGTGATTGGCAGCAACACATTTACACTTGCCGCTCCAAACCATGTAGCTACAGTTGAAGCATACTCAAATGGCAAATATACCGCATATCCAGGTAACTATTATTTTTATGAGAATGGGGTAACGAATGCATACTGGGTGCCATATTGTAATATAAGCGAGTCTGGTCTCTCTTTTACATCTTGCAGCCCCGGTAGCGGCTATGGATTTAATTTTGGCTTCGGATCATATACTGCAAAAATATATTTTGGCTCTGCCCCCAATGGGTTGCAGTGGGAAAATTCAACCATACTCCCATACTTCCTTTACAACATATCTGTACCTGCAACATACAGCAACCTCAACAGCCACGCAGAATACCTAAACTTATCTTATGATACGTACAGCCCATACAATTATCTTAATCCTGCAAACGCTTTAGAACCTATTCCAATAAGGACAGGCTCGGGGTTCTTTGTAAATATAAATGGTGTGCTAAGTGTACTCCCGCTAAATGTAACGGCCGTAAATAACCCCTATACCCCCGGGATATTCTACACACCGCAGTCATATTTTATATCAGATTTGACGCCGGAAACCGCAAACTCGTTGCACCTTGGCTTTTTGAAGGGCGTTTTAGGAAATTATTCTTCTGCAGCTGTTTCTAGCCCTTCGTTTATCGCAGCATCACCAAACGATTACATATACGCTATAAATTACACGAATGTGCCATCATCCTGTCTTGGACCCTTATGCATAGCAACTACCACAGACAGCTATCTATATGTAATGAGATTCATACCTTATGGGTACTTTAATGTCAGTAATGAGCAACCAGATAGTGTGCCATACCAGCCAAACAGCATAGCTTGGAATGAAACATGGCAAAGGTACTGGAATGAATCGCTCGCAGAGCAGTCGGCAAACATATACATCGTAGGCGTGTCAAACGTTTCGCGCGTTGCTAACGGAGTATTTGGAGTATCAGGAGGCTTCTTTGGGTGGGGCAGGTCCATAGTAGCAAATAGCCTAAAATTCAACGCAATACCGACTGCAATAACTGCTGACGATGCGGGCGATGTGTTCTTTAGCGGTGTAGATCCAAACAATGGAAAGCTTACCATCGGTTATAAGCTATCTAATGGAACAAGCAGCGAATCATATGCGGAGCAGGTTCCTAAAGGCTTCCATGTATCTGATATGCTGGCGTCTGATCCAGGAGGCCAATATCTGTATCTTGCAAATAGCAGCTATGCAAATATAACAATATACGGGAGCATTAATGCAACATTTACCGGGCTTATACCATTAAACTACTCTAATAGCCTTAATATGCTGAACATAAGCTCCTATTTGGCGCATGGCGGGCCATTTGGCAACAGCGAAATAGCCTCTGCGTATGCAAATGTGCCTCCGTCAAACGACCTTTCGTCGTACCACCATCCAGTAGCCCTCGCTGATGTTGGGGGAATACAGTATGTGATTGACAACTGGACATTCACTGTAAATGGGCTTACATCCACAATACTAATGCTCCGTGCATTTGCAGCAAATGGCACTGAAATAAAAATAGACCCGCAGAACTATTACGATCTTATACCTGCTAACTCGGCCTCTATATCTGTGTCAACAGGCAACTTAGGAGGGGCGCTTTCCAACCCGCCATACGGCTGGCCGCTTTCTGCAAACATATCACTACCTGGTGGCAATTATATAAGTTACTGCGCTTACGGCTGCACCTATACGCCCAGTACAATGGGGCCGGAAAGCTATCCCCCAATAGCTTCGCTTGTATTGGCAAATGGCCAGGGAGCCGATAAATACAATTTCTCAACCGGAATTAATTTCAATGGCACTGTATACATAATATCCCACCCATACGCGCTGGTTAAGCACATCTCGGGCGGGAATGTCAGGGGCGCACACCATTCCTACATCACATACACGCCTGAAAACCTGTATACCGAATTACTCGCCTTCCAGCCTAAAATAGTAAATTATACGTCGCTATCAGATATGGCAAATTCAAGCTATACCTGCTACATAGCCCCAAACACTTTAGTCAGCTCAAACTCTCCTTGCATAATAGAAGACCAGTACCTTGGAGGGTCGCAATCATCTGAAGAAAATGTCGCATGGGAGACAATATCAGACATGCGCGGGCCAATACTTGGAGTGCCAAGTTCATTCAAATACGTTGAGAGCCGCGGGTATCCCACGGCATATATACCTGCGATCAGCGCGCTTGCAACAATAGGTTCACCTTTTGTATCACAAAGCTCTAGCTCTTCAGCTTCTTCAGGAAGCCAGAATATTATATCAAACTCAATATATACTAGCAATTCTGCATCGTCTATAAGCCCCACTTCAATAACGCTGTCGTCAATACCGCGCACATCACTAGAAAGCAACATAAGTGGCTACATACTTGTACCTTATAAAGCTACCTTCACGCTTTCTGAGCAATGGATACCTTCGCCGCAGGGGCCAAGTTCTAGCAATGGCTATTCTTGCCCTGCTTCATATAGTTTCCCGAGCAATGTAAACCAGAAGTACACGGAGTTTGCATATGCAGTATCAAAAGTAAATTCCAGCACAAATACAACTGCGATAGAGGGCGGCAATATATTCCTCCAATACTTTAGTAACGGGTTATATTATTCGCCTAACATGTCAGACGCAGCTGCGATAATGCCGCCAAGGATAGGGTACAAAACATTCACAAACAGGCTGATAGGCGAAGTTTATGTAAACCTCACGGCAAATACAAACGGCGAGGTAAATCCACAAATGCTAATAAACCAGACACATATATATAACTATTACGAATTGGCGCACTACCTAGATGCATTTGGCAGCCAAGTTCCTGCCTACTATACGCAAGTCGCTGTGCCGGACAACTTTTCCGGAGATGTTGGGGCTGTAGCAGGATACTACAACCCGAACAACTACCTACCAAAATCAAACAACTTCACGCTGCAGAGCTTTAGCAATGTAGGTGGGTTTGTCGACCTTATAAATGCGTACCATATAGTGTCTACGCTTGATACATTGGGCCTAGACATGACAGGTCACAGAAGCATATTGGGATACGACAGGCTGATCTATAATTTCGTGGATAGGTTCGGAAATAAAATTTCCATGCCATTGGATGCAGACCTATCTAATATAACTTCTATATCGCTAAGCGCTGTTGACAACATAGATCCGTCAAACTCCAACCAGAGTACAATAGTTGTAAACGGGTTTGCAGGATATGTAACTGGCAATGTTCCGGTATCTGTAAATCCGCTTCCAGCAGGGCAGAAAATATACATATACTATGATACCAATATAAACTTCTATCCGAACAAGACATATCCAAGCATAAGCTCCTATGCAATTTATGCCGACAGGTGCGCTTACGGGTCAGATACCCAGGGCTGCATTCTTGCAAATCCTGCCAACGCTACACAATTGAGCGGCAATACAGTTGGCTCAAGCCCAGTGTATTCACTCATAACCTATAACCCGCAGTACAATAGTATAGGCGTATGCTCAAAGCAGCCAGCAAGCTTGCTTACCCAGCAGAATTACTGGGAGTGCAACATATATGGGGACTACGGCCTTCCGGAAACCGGCACATTGCCGAATGGGGCTACGGAATATTGCCAGCCAGATTTTACAAATGGAACAGGGCAACTCACATCGCAGCTAGGTTTGGTAACAATTGCAACTACTGATTCAGCAGGCGCTTTCAGCGCCAATATACCCGCATGCGGCACAGGCACCGTAAGGATAATAGCTGCATATTATGGTTCTCCTACTCCGCAGCCAGTCGTTGTGCAGCAGGTGCCCCTTGCTTATTCTGCGAATACAACTGAAAGCGCAAATTCGCTCTTGTATGTGAGCTCCGATGAATATGCTTATACATTCTCGCCTAACCAGACAATACAGTCCCTGCCAATAGGCAGCTATGCGCTTAGCTTAGGTAGCATAGAAGTATATGCTCTGATAGCGATAGCTGGATTTTTGGTGGTTTTTGCGCTTTTAATTGGAAAGCGCAAACAATGCCCCGTCTAACCCTTTCTGCATATTATTTATATTAAATAATGCGCTATAATATTGGTGGAATGGTGCTTGGAATAGCTCTTGCGGGGGTTGTACTGAGCTTTGGAGGCGTATACGCATTTATTCCAATAATTATAATAGTTGTCTTGATAGCGGCTGCTGCAGGTCTATCAAGGGGGACTAGCATATTCTCCGCATTTGGCATAGGTGCAATAATAGGCCTTGGTGGTTCTTTTGGTGGAGGTGGCAGGGGTAAAGCGCTGCACAAGCAGGGATATGGAGGAAAACCCATGCAGCGTGCAGGCGCGGCAAAAATGGTAAAGGGCAAAAAAGTAAGTGGCGGGCACATAAAGATGTTGGCCCAAGCGCCCGCTAAGGGCATTAGGATGCTTAATCAGAAGCGCAACGCAAGAATCCTAGAAAAGAACAGCAGCATTTTAAATGAGCTTTCAAAAAAGGGAGCCGCAGAACTCAAGGCAAAAGGGTTGAGTGCGGGAATCGAATCAGGGCCTGTAATAGGGGGCATAGGATTTGCAACAATGGCAGGATTTCGCAAACTCAATAAGCTGGAAGCGCGCAGGAAGAATGCAGAAGAAGCAAGGGCGAAGGCCGCAGCTTCATCTGCCAAGCTCGCAAGTTTCGGGGCACAGAGGAATACAGAGGGAGCTCCGCTTATGGCTCCGTCGGCGCAGCCTGAAACTAAATCAAAGCTAAGCTTCGGCCAGAAGCGCTCGCTAAAGAAAATGTCAGAACTTTCTGAAAGTAAAGCTGCGAAACTTTCAAAAGCCGCAGAAAAAGACAAGGCAAAGGAACTATCCGCTGCTGCCAAAGCAGCAAAGGCGGAGCGCAAAATGCTTTATACTGCATTAAAAAGGTCGCTGGGCCCAGAAGCCGCTGCAGGGCTTATGGCGTCAGCAATAGGCGAAGCCGGCAGCACCCACGACAGCGAACTCACAAACAAAGGGCTCAGCAAAGCCATTTCAAAGCTTCAATCCAAGCAGCGTGAGCTTTACCTGAAGATGGCATCTGCAGAGAAGCTTGTCAATAACTTGGCTGATATATCATCTCTCAATGGAGGCCAGCTGGTAAGGGAGCAGCCTCCAAAAAGTTCGCTTAAGTATGAGATAAGGAAGCAGACCAACTACCTGAAGCAGATAAACAAGGAAGTGGACCCAGAGATATATGCAAGGGAGAAGGAAAAGCTGGATAGGATGAAGGGAATATACAAGTCTTCAAAAATTTTCGATGACCTGAAAGCTTCTCAGGCCAAAGAAATGCAGGCGCTTAAGGACCGCCAGGAGGCAGAACTCAAAAAATTCGTTGAAGACACAAAATCAAGCGTTCAGGCAGGCAAATCAAAGGAGGAAAAAACTGGCGCAAAGGAGGGGGCGCTTAGCGACATAGCTGCGCTCAAGTCAAAGCATGCAAAGGAGATAGCCGAGCTTTCAAAGAAGCACAAGGCAGAGATAGATACCCTGAGAAAAGAGCAGATGGGCGATGTGCAGCGTGAGCAGCTTAGTATAATGTCAGGATCGCCTTCTATCATATTGAAGCAGATAAACGATGCAATAAAGTCCCTTAGCAAGAAAAAGGAGGCGTACAGCAGCATGGCAGACAAGCAGTATGCTGAGTTAGGCTCAAAGCAGGAGACTAAAGGAGCGGCAAACGCCGGAGCCCAAGCGCAACCTGAGGGCGGAGAAGGCAAGCCGCAGGAAAGAGGCAAGTCAGAGGATGAAGAAAAAGCTGAAGAGCTCATAAAGCGCCTCCAGTCATATAAGGAGCAGATTGAGCAGGAGCTTAAGGATAGGGGGTATGACCCGCAGCGCATTAACGCATCAGCTTTCAAAGCGTTCTACTACAATCAGAAACTCAAGGGTGCAGAGGCGAAGAACTTGCTTGAGCAGCAAAAGGCTGGAATAGATGTAAACCTTCCTAAAACGCTCCGCGGCTCAATCGAATCCCGTCGCAAGAGAAGGGAAGAAGCAGTGGAGCACATAAGAAAGGAAATAGAAGAAGAGCGCAGGAAGAAAGGCGAAAGCAAAGGAGATGGAAGCCCCAATACTGGTGGTGAAAGCCCCAGCGCCAAGGGAGGAGATAGCAACAGCCAGCAGGCGCAGAAAGGCGACGGGGGCGAAAGCGGAGGCAACGCAACAAAGTAACTGTTATCCGAACTTCTTTATAAGGACGTCGCCTATCTCAGACCCTACTGTTATCTCAGGCATTACCATATGCAAAGCACCTGCACTCCCTATTTTTACAACATTGTCTTCATTACCAACACGCGATATAATCTCTATGTGCGGGTTTGCAGCCTTCGCAGTTATTGCCACCAGCGCATTCTCTATGTCGCTGTCGCTGCATGCAACCACCTTCGAAGCCCTTCCTATTCCCGCTTCTTCAAAAGCTTCGACAGATTTTATATCACCTATAACTGCAAGTATGCCGCGCCTGTGAAGCTCTATCCTCTCCTTTTCATTGTGTGTGATTATTACTGCTTCCAAGCCGCTCTTATGCGCCTGTTCAGCAAGGTAGCGCGAAAATTTGCCATCAGGAGCAATAACAACATGCCCTTTCAGCCTTCCAACTTTGGAATCTATTATATGCGACCTTATATTCACTCTTTTTATGAAGTTGAAAAATACCGTAGCAAGCACAACTGTAAGAAGGGCGAAAGCTATAGTATCCAATATGTCTGCGGCAAGTATGTATGGGTTTTGGCTTATGCTGAACGGTACAAGCAGGCTATAAGAGACGTTTAAAGCGCTCAGCACGTTCCATATTACCGCAACGTAAGGATTCACCCCTGCTTCCAAAGTAAGTACAAGAGCTGCAACAAAAAGAATGGCAATGCTATAGAAAAGCAGATGCATCCTTCCCAAAGCTGCGGTCATGCTGTCACCTAAAAAGTTTTGAAACCATGTAGTTGCCCAGCTCTACGCCTGCAACTATCTCTGGTATTACGCACTGGTCTGCGCCGGCCCTCTGCATTTTTGTTACCGAAGATTCATCCTTTACCCTGGTTATAACCTTTATCTTAGGGTTTATGTGTTTTGCAGATATTATCCCCATTAGGTTGTCAAAGTCATCTTTTTCATCGAATATTATGCTTGAAGCCTTCTCTGCCATGGCTCTCTTCAAAACAGTTTCCGACTTGAAATCTCCCTCTATAACCTGGTAGCCTATGCCCTTTAGCATTTCAGCATCCGATTCGCTGCCTACTATAATTATGAACTTTTTGCCAGAAGCAGCAAGGTCGCTGCATAGCCTTTCTGATAGCATAGAGTAGCCGCAGATTATTGTATGGCCGCTCATCCGCCTGCTGCTTATCTGTGCAAGCTTTGATTTTATATCTATATCTGACATTATATTTATGAATGAAGCCATTACCAAGCCTATTATTACTATTTTTACTATCCCATCTGTTGCAAGGACCAGAACAAGCTTATAAAACTGTAGTGTAAATGGCGCTACATAATTTGTGAGAGGCGTTATGCCCTCTGCGTCGAAAATTGACAAAAGCGAATAATAACTTGCCGAGTACAAATTCCCTGTTATGCCGTAAAGCTCCAAAATCGAGAATATTGTGAGCACTATCCCAACTGCAGTTAGGATAGCAAGTGTCATCCCAGCAAGCCTTTCCTCCTCATCTTTTTTTCCTTCCATAATTATGCACTGCCATCCCTTTTAAGCTCGTTTATTATCTCTTTGCTTGCAGCCTTCTGCGGCATCACTATATAATCCGCGCCTGCCTCTATAAGCTTCTCCCTAACGAAATCGTCATTCGCCCTAGTCACTATGAAAATTTTCTTATTCAGGTCCCTTGCAGTTAGAACTGCAAAAAGATTTTTTGCATCATTGTCCATTACAACAGCTATAGCTTTTGCCCCTGCTATTCCGGCTTCCTTAAGGGCTTTAGAGGCTGTAGCATCCCCTCTCAGAACCTTTAAGCCTTGCTCCTCAAGCTTTGCAGCTAAAGATTCATCCTTCTCTACTATAACGAAGTCTATCCTGTGTTCGCTTAGCACCTCGCCTATCTTCTGCCCTACTACCCCATAGCCGCATATTATAATATGGTCTTTCTCCTGCTTAAAGCTCGCCATATGTGATAGTTGTCATGCCAAATTTATAAAATTAGCAGTATGCACAAAAGTTTAGGAATATTAGTCCCACCCAGATTCGAACTGGGGTTTGCAGGTCCAGAGCCTGCCGTCCTTGACCACTAGACGATGGGACTGTGCACATATAATTGCAGCAAACATATTTTATACATTTGCGGAAAAAAGGATTTGCGTAAGAAGGATTTTATGGCATCTAAAAAGGCAAAAGCGAAAGCGAATAGGTCTCAAACCTCGAAGCTATTATATGCTGCTGCAGTTGGAGCAGCAGTAGTGGCATTTATACTGTTTGGCATATACATATTAACC
The DNA here is from genome assembly GCA_038881415.1 of Candidatus Micrarchaeaceae archaeon. Taxonomy (GTDB): domain Archaea; phylum Micrarchaeota; class Micrarchaeia; order Micrarchaeales; family Micrarchaeaceae; genus JAJZYW01. Next base: position 1,211 of record JAVZPY010000020.1, on the reverse strand, counting down.
AACGTATTCCGCATTATACCTGACAGTTTCTCCAAGGTAATATACGCAGTAATAATAGGCATAACTGTATACGCTATAATGCGCCTGGTATTCAAGCTTATAGAATACAAGTTAACCTCGGTTACAACGCTTAATAGGTCAAGGCCAATAATGCTTTTAGTAAATATTGTAGGATATTTTATTTTAGCGCTGTTTGTCCTGTCTGCACTTGGCATAAACACTTCATCAGTTCTGCTAAGCGGTACAATAATAGGCGCAGTAGTTGGCCTCGCTTCGCAGAATGTTTTGGCCAATGTATTTGGAGGAATAATGCTTATCTTCTCCAGGCCGTTTGCAGTTGGAGATGAGGTACAGATAAGTACATGGCAGTATGGCGTTATGCTTACATTAACCCCTCCAAAATATTTTTCAAAGGATGAAATCAAAAATGGGTACAGGGGGATTGTTAAGGATATAACGCTGTTATATACTGTAATATTAGATAACGATGGCGAATATGTAAAAATACCAAATAGCATAATGGTGCAGGCCGCAGTTTCCCTAGAATCGCCAATGCGTATTACTAAGGTGCGCTATGAGGTCCCCAAAACAATACCTTATAGCAGAATAAAGGCGGAGATAGGGAAGGCGGTAAAGGCTGCCGCGCGCTTAAGCAAAGAGCCAAAAATTGTAGTAGAGGAGACAACATTGTCAACATACCTTTTGCTAATAAGCTTCGAATGCGAAAGGTCAAATGAAGCTGAAGCTAAGAGCAATGTTCTGCAAAGCCTGATATCAATAATAGAGCCGCTTAAGCAGCCAACCAAGTGATCATTTTGAGGAGCAATGTCAATACAAGCAGGGAGATAAAGGACATAATAACAGCAGATATAGCGCTGATAATAGCTTTCTCACTAACCTTGTCTGGCGGAATAATTGGTGCAGCTGAAGGTTACTCAAGGTTCGGCTTCTTTGCACTCATACCGGCTGTCGCGCTCAGCGTGTCACTAAGTTTTGTACTCCATGAGCTTATGCACAAGTTTGTCGCGCAACACTATGGCGCAATAGCCGGTTTCAGGACGTCATACAACGGGCTCATAATAACGCTCCTTACTGGTGCATTTGGCTTCCTACTAGGAATACCAGGCGCAACAATGATATATACAAACAGCTTTACAAGGAGAGAGAATGGCCTTGTTTCCATAGCAGGCCCGCTTACAAATTTTGCAGTA
>JAVZPY010000019.1:0-10142 GCA_038881415.1 Candidatus Micrarchaeaceae archaeon | reverse complement strand
TGGAGAATTGTGTATGGAACACGATCTATGTGCTTCCTGTATACATAATATGATGCTGCAAAACCTATTCCTACTGCTATAGATTCTGCTATTGCGCCTAAAATTCCACCTAAGAGCAGGTTATACCCAAGGTATTTTGGAAGGTAGATGAATGCGTATCCAGCAGCCAGTATTGCAGCTGCAAGTATAATTTCTGATGACAGCATTGAATAGGGTATGCTGGAATATCTTGCTTTTGATAGCGATTGCCTTTCAGGTTTTTGCATAGGTATAAAAAGCCACCTGAATATATAAGCACTGCTTGCGACATCTATTGCAAGCAGTATAGGATATATGATTGCATTGACTGAGGATTCAACTGCAAATTTGCCAAAGAATCCACTGAAAGGAAATATTCCTGCAAGAGAAGCAGCAGCTATTACATTTGGTATGAAAAGGGCTTTCCTTGTAGAAGAGCCATAGTTATAATATATGTCGGTCTCCTCTTCGTTTGCCCTCATTATAGAGCCTGCGCCCATGAATATTGTGCCCTTGTAAAGCGCTTGAACTAAGAATAGCAACATTGCTGCAGCAAGTGCACCAAAACCGAGCGCTATAATCATAAGCCCAAGGTCTTCTATAGTTGAATATGCGAGTATTCTTTTAATATGGTGCTCCGCAAGCGCATTTGATGCGCCAAGTATTACTGTTATTGTACCTATAGCTATAAGCAGCGGCTGCAATCCTGCTTTAATAAAAAGGGGCAGAAGCACTGCAACAAGAAACACGCCTGCTTTTACCATAGTTGAAGAATGCAAGAACGCAGATACGGGGGTTGGGCCTTCCATTGCATCTGCAAGCCACTCGTGGAATGGAAACTGGGCAGATTTTGTAAACACTCCAACTAGAACAAGAAGCAATGCGATAGACATATCCTTTGTATACTGCGCAGACAATATTGCTTCAAAGCTAAATGTGTGGTATGTGGTCCATATTATAACCATCGCCATAAGTATTGCTATATCTCCTATTATTATTGTAGTTATCGACTTCCGCGCTGCACGCGGCACGTTTGGCTTCCAGTACCAAAACCCTATTAACAGATAGCTTGTAACGCCTAGGAGTTCCCAGCCTATGAACATTGTAACAAAATTTCCGGAAATGGCAAAAAGCATCATGGCTGCTGCAAACACCAAAAGTTCGAAGAAAAACCTGCCCCTCTGACTAGGCGACTCTATGTAGCCTATCGAGTACAGACATATAAGTGAACCTATTCCGGTAACTATAAGCAGAAGCAGCATGTTTATCTGTGCAGTGGCAAAAGACAAGTGCACAGCTGTAGAGCCTATCTCGAACCATAAAAGTGATGTATATGTAGGCTTATTGTATAGCATAAGTAGTGAAAGCATAAATGAAACCAACATCCCTGCAAGAGCAATATACCCTGTGGCCTTCCTGCTGCCCAATAGCAGGGCTAGGAATGCAACCGCAACAACAGGCAGTATAACAATTACAGGAATCAAAAATTCACCCCTTCAGCTTTGATAGCTTAGTTACATCCATGCTTCCCTCCTCTCTTGTTATATAATGGTATATTGCTACAAGAGCTATAATTTCTACAGAAGCTATTCCCCAGACCGATATTAGAAATAGCACAATTGAGCCATTCCCAGAAGCAGAAAAAATTGATGTCCCAACTAATGAGGCAGACACCAGGATTGCCTCTATCGATAAAAGCATGATTATTAAGTTTCGGCTGGATGCCACTCCTGCTATGCCCATTGCAAAAATGGCAAAACTTAGCGCAACCATAATGTTTATCATATTAAATCCCTATTCCCTCCATTATTTTTTAGAAGCAGTATAGCCCCAAGGGCAACTCCAAAAAGCAGGGTTACCAATACGTATAGAATTTGGTACCCCGATGCAAATTCAGCTGAGATTGCGGAAAAACTGAGAGCGGAATTCGAAGAGTTTGAATAATAACCCAATGCGGGGTAGCCAATTGCTACGAAAGTAAGCACTGATATTATTACAAAGAGCGGTATGTTTGTATGCCTTTTTTCTTTCGGATGCTCAGAAGCAACTCCAACAAAGAGGTATGTTGCAACGCCCCCTACCATTATGAACATCTGCATTATGGCCAATATGGGCTGGCCTAATATTAGGAACGCAGCAGAATTTGCTAGGAATACAGCAGCTAAAGCCAATGCTGAGTGCATTATATCTTTCATAATAAATATTGATGATGCTGCAGCTACCTCTGCAACTGCTATCGCAATGGCTACTGCTTCGTACATGTAAACACTATTCTAGATCTTCTGGCCGGAGTATGTAATCTCGCCTGTCGTATCTTTCTGTATCATAGTTCTTTGTCAACACGAGGCACTTTGGCGGGCAGACCTCCTCGCACAGCATGCAAAAAAGGCAGCGCTCTACATTGATTTCTGGCATTTTCTTCACGCCCCTATCTGTTTCTACATCAACCATGGTTATTGTCTGGTTTGGGCAGATCCTGAAGCAGGCAGCGCAGCTTATGCATGTTTCCATGTCAAGTTTGTGTATGCCGCGGTAGTTGTCAGTAAGCTGTTCGCGCTCTTCTGGATACTCCAAGGTTGAAGGTTTCTGCGCTAGGGCCTTCGCAACTTCCTTTATAGATTCCAGGACCATAGTATTACCTTACGAAAATCATGAACGTAATTAGCATATTTATTACAGCTAGTGGCATAAGGTATAGCCACCCTGACCTTAGCACCCGCCCTATTTTCATCCTTACCATCGATACTCTTATTAATATGATAAATATGGTCAGTATGAAAACTTTTGCAAGCAGCCAAAAGCTTTGAGGGAGTACTGAAGGCCCAGACCATCCTCCTAAAAATAATAGCGCGATTAGCATTGTGCCAAAAAACATTCTTGTATAATCCAAAAATAGCGCTATTGAGTAGTAGGGTGCACTAACGTCTGTCAACCACCCTGCTATTAGTTCATTGTCCGCTTCGCTCATATCAAAAGGTGGGCGCTCAACTTCTGCAAGCATCACTACAAAAAACACAAAAAATCCTATGGGCATTAATATCCCATACCACATGCTGCTCTGGGAATTTACTATTGATACTAAGCTATAGCTTCCAGATAGCATAGCTACTGATGCAACTACAAGAAGCATTGGAACCTCATAAGCCAACATTACCATTACCGAACGCTGCGCGCTTATAGAACCGAATTTGTTGCCGCTGGTCCACCCAAGCAGGAACATCAGAAGTGGCGTTAGCGATAGCAACGCAAAAATCGCTATAAGCCCCAAGCTGCCTCCCACTCCGAAAGACGCTGAATTAAATGGTATAAATGCAAATATTATGAAAAATATTGCATAAGTAATCGGCAGCACAAAAAAGAACAAAGGCTTGTCTGCATTATCCGGGGCTATATGCTCCTTTGACAGTAACTTTATCACATCAGCCATATTTTGTAATATTCCGAACTTACCCACGTATGTAGGGCCGTGTCTGGAGTGTATTCTGCCCATTATTTTTCTTTCCCCCCAACCTATAAGGTATACGTAAAGCGTGATTGCAATTCCCAGTATTATGGCGAATATTATAAGGGCGATTACCAGCGAAAATGCTGAAAGTAGCGACGAGGCTCCTACAGCAGACGATAAAGGCGCAAAGATGTGCGAGTATAGGTATCCAACCGCACCGGAAGGTATCTGCATAATGCGATTTTCCCATCGTATGTTTATATATTTTACTTAACAGTTTTTATTGCTGGCAGCATACTGCAGTTATGCAAAGATGTTTTTATGGCTTTGGAAAGCATTGAAGAGATATTGAAGAAAGGAAGTGTAAAGATAAGGGTAAAAAGGGCAGGCATGTTCCAATTGCAGACTTTTACTGTAAAAAAGGTAAAATTAGGGAATGATTATTTCTATGAGCTATATACAGACAAAGTTGTTGAATTGCCAGAACTTGCCAGAGTAGCAAATGAAGTTGGGATAGGCGTAGAAGCGAGCAACGGCAGAGTTTTTCCTGAAGGCAAAAGTGCCAAAGATTTCATTTTGTAGACCCAATCATTTTAGCTTAGTTCAGAAAGTTTTAGGTAACCATTTGCAGTTTCATTCTTGCCGTTTATTGTGTAATTAAGCTGAAGCGTATAGTTAGATATGATGCCAAAGCTTCCTATCGCCCCATATGAACATGTAGCATTGTACAGCAATGATTTGCCAGGAAGTATGCTTTCCCCTATTTTTGAAAGCGCAGATGGTATTGATAGGTAGCATGCCAGCGAATCTAGCCTTATTGTACTGTTCATGTTATTTGTAAAGTTAAGTTCTGCGGAATTGACAGTCCAGTTTACAACCTTGCAGCTTATCTTCGCATTTAGGGTGCACGAGTCAGAGAATGCGCTAACCCACTCGTATGGCTCCTCTGTTATATTTAGGTGCTTTATCAATTTTACGCCGCTTAAATAAGCTGCTGAAGTTTCCCCTACAGGCACTATAGAATATATACTAACCGTATAATTTGGTGTATCCATTTCAGATTCCACAAGGCTAAAGTTTTTGAATGATGAGTTTAGGGCTATCCCATATATTGTGCATATTGAATTGTTGTAGTTTAGCAGCCCATAACATACGTAACTTCCATTTTTGTAGTTATGGGTTTTAGAAAGCGTGCTTATGAATATACCGTAGCTGTTGGCAAATATGTTGCTAAGGCTTAATGTTGTCGCATTCTTAAATATTATGCCCCCGACCTGTGACGAATTTGCATAAGTAAATAATGCCGTTGAATTTGACAGGTATCTGCTTGCATTTATCTCGTTGGTAACTGATTCTATTGCAGATAAATTTTGCGGATATGCATAATAGTTAGCGCAGGTAGCGGAGCCGTTATTTATTACATATACTAGCTTTGTCCAGCCATCTTGGAAGTATATGCATGCTGAAGTATTACCCTTGTATAAGTAGCGCACCGAACCATTGCTTAGAGGGCTTAGCTCAGAAAACCCTAAACCCTCCATAGTGCCTGCCAGTATCGATGGTGAAGTACCTTGTATCCAAGCTTGGCCTACAAGAATGCTGTTATTTGCAGTATACGCGTTCTCTAATGACTCTACACTACTTAAATGCGATATTATGTCCTCTATGCTGGAAGTCCTATTGGACATAATGCTTACTTCCGGTCCCAAAGAATATTGGGAGAATAGAGCCGGTGCGACACTTACTCCATATGCGCTTAAGGCTATGTTTTTTGTATAGCCTCCATGCAGATTTGGCAAATAGTCTGCTATTATAGGTGACTGAGGTCGGCGAACCCTTACTGTCTGCGATGCCAAAGTGATGCTTGATTTTGAAAGATTCAGTATATCGCCAGGATTTGCAAGTGCAGAGAACGAATAATTTCCAGGTGAGTTGTATATATAGCTGAAGTTCAGCTCTGCGGTTTTCTTTACTGGAATTGTAAGAGTGTAGAGCTTCTTTGATACGTCATTTACGTACACATTAAGCAGAAGGCCCTTTATGAGCTTGCCTCCGGTATTCGTAACATTTATTCTTATATATGAAATGTTGTATGGGTATACGTTTGTTGCGTTTGTTATACTCATATGGACTTCCACAGAGGCGCTTGTATTCAGAATTGTAAAGTATATCGCAGTATAAACTACCACTATAACGAATATAGCTATTATCCCATAAGCTATGGCGCTATTGCCTACCTTCACTTGATCACCTGTTCTTGAACTCTTTCAGCATTGTCTTAAGCTTATCTTTTATAGGGCTTATTTCCGAATCAAAATAAGAATCGACCCACAATGCTTCATCATATTTTTCTCCGCTTCCTGGTATTGGAATAAAATAACGACCTTTTGAATTGCCAGCAAGGCCTATATTCTTTAGCTTTAGCAGGTGGTACCTGAGCGTTTTTTCATTTATGTGGCCCCAATTCAAATCTATATACTCAGAAAGCTCCTTGACAGTAGGATCTTGCTTCCTTCTAAACTGAAAATCAAGCATTGCATCCAACACATACAAAGCTTGTATGCGTGATTCGCCAGGATTTATAATGCCGAGAGACAATGCCAGCCACCTTACCATGGAACGCCTAGTTTCAAGGACTTCCTTTGATACTTTAAGTCTTCTTAATGTCATTTCCTTTTCTATTAGCTTTGACTCGTTCATTTCGGCCATGAAAATCAAAAACTTAGTATTAATAACTTATTAGAATTCAAGCTATTTATTTGCTTTTATGTTTTTATGCATTTATGTATAATTAATTAGGCACCATTCTCAACAAATAGTATTTGCATGGGGCTTAAGCACATATGCATAAATTAATATAGCTGCAGTTCGATTAATGCGATGCAAATGCATAATATTTGCAGCAATTTTTATCTGCAATACGATATTCGAGTTGCGGTGTGAAAATGCCAGATATACAAGTAGATATAAACTTTGAGCCAAAGAAGCTTGCAGCAGGGAAGAGGGAAAATGGAGAGATCGTTATAAACCTAACAAATGTGAGCAAGGAGAGTATATTCTGGTGTGAATGTGATGTGCATATGGACAACCAGTTTTCTCTTGCCATAGATAGAGACCTTACCGAAGGCAGAACCCGCATAGGCATAATTAAACCTGGAAGTTCATCCAGCAAAAGGGTAAGGTTTTATACAAAACATGGAAGCGTTCCAGGAAACTATAAAGTTTCGGTAACTTCGTATGCTTATGGCGAAGATGGAGCAATAGCAGAGCGCAGCGATATAGCCAAAGAGATAGAATTCTTTTAGTTAGCGGCGTTTTAGGCGCACTAATTCTTGTTTGCTGCTCTTTGAAAGCATTAGGCTTATAGCAGCCTCTATAAACTCAGCATAATTCCACTCCAACTCCTTTATTGTTTCGCCGTTATTCCTTTCTATATCCTTCAAACCCTCAGGATTGCCAGGACTTTCAGGCGCTATTAGAACCTGCTCGGGCATGGAATCAAAATAGTTTTGCAAAATGTAGTTTACTTTTTCTTCTGCAAATGCGATATTGCCCTTTTTCGCCATATAGCTTGCCATTTCTAATGCCAAAAGCGGCCAACGCCCCCCAGTAAAGTATACGTCATGCTCATAGCGCGTAGGCAACTGGTTTGGACCAAATCTGTCTGATAATATTTTTTCAATAGTATTCTTCTCTATTTCCTGGCCTAGTTCTCCATTAGTAAACCTGCTGAATATAAATATTTCGGAGGAATCTACACCTGCATATGGATTGGGGCTGCTTGAATTGCCATTGGTATAGCGCGTCAGCACCCCATTTACTACAAAAGTATCCTTTAGAATTGATATAGGATCCTTTTGATTATACTTGTAAAATGTGTCCATTACGTACTCAGGCTTTATGTTTGTCAAGTTTTTCTCTGAAAAGTATTCAAGAACTTTCAAACCTGCATATATGCAAGCAAAATCGTAAGAATGCTTTTTGTCAAGATCCATTTCCCATGCATTTGAGCTCTTATGCGAATATATTTTTGATAGATATTTTACAAGCTCGTTGGAATATCTGCCCAAAAGCATGCTTGGGCTTCTCGGTATGCTTCCCGAAACTTTATATTCTTCCTTTAGTGCTAGCAGGGTAAGCGGTATTGAATCGAATTGCCTAAGCCAGCTATCGTTCCATGAAGTTTCAAAACAATCAACTACTGAGAACTCGCGGCCTTCTACATAGAAATGCTTATCACACAACATGCCATTTTCATCTAGCCTCGCCGGTATATGGAAGCGGAGGCTATAGAAATCGCTGTCCGTAGTTGGCTTATGGTTCGCTTCGCCTATTGCACCTATCCTTATCAGTATATTTCTGCTGTTAAAGCGTATTATCCTGTCTGCTGCGTCAAAGGCTTCTTTTTGGTATAGAAACTCTGAATTATCTTTGGCAAAGCCATAGTACTTTAGCAATGCCATAGCAACAAAATTAGAATCACGAAACCAGTGCGGATAATACCACGGGTATTTCCTTGATGCTGAAATAAACCCATTCTCTTTTACCCCAGAAATTAAGTGTGTCACGGAGTGCTCAACACATTCTGTTAGGCTATTCGCGTAGTCTCTTGTGTAGGTAAGGACCATCGTGACTGACCCAAAACATTTAATAAAAAAAAGATTTATAAAGATTATGAAAACCTTTGACGCAGATGCATAAAAATGCCCAAAACTTTATGGTTGGAAACGCAGGCATTACTTGTAAAAGCAAAAGATGAGATGCTAGCGCGGGCATTGGAAACGCTTGATGCAGAAATAAAAGCGGGGCGAGCAGCGATAAATGGAAGGCTAGTGACAGCAGTTGAGCAGAACGATTCTGAAACTAAAATGTTTGTACTAGAAAATATAATAGACAATGCAGATAATATAATTTCAACGCACTACAATAGCATATCTGCAATAGAGGCTGAAGGCGGAGCTGACAGCAAAACCGTGCAAAGAATTGAGGAACTTAAGAAATTTCTTCTTGCAATAGGGAAGATGCGCATACTTTATGATTATTCTACAGAACTAGGAGCTTGGGCTTCTGAGATTGGCGCAGATACTTCAGGAAACAGCGAAGCAGAAATGCTTGCAGCAGGGCTCAACGATTATAGGGCTGAGATATTTAATTTTATATTGAAGAACCCAGGAGAAGCATTTAACGATATAGAACTACAAACAATGAGCTCTTCACTTCGTATATATAAACCAAATAAGTAAACTTTTATTCTTTTGTGGAGCAATCTACCTGTGATAATATGAAATTAGGGGCAGGCAAAGATGCGCCAGAAAAAATAAATGCTTTCATAGAAATACCAATGGGATCTGGTATAAAATATGAATTGGACGAGGAGTCAGAGGTACTAAAAGTCGATAGAGTACTCTTTACCTCAATGGTATACCCATTCAACTATGGTTTTATACCTGGAAGTTGGGGAGAGGATAACGACCCTCTTGATGTTTTAGTTGTATCGAACCACCCTTTTGCTCCAGGCTCATACATAACTGTAAGGCCCATAGGGATAGCCCACATGGAGGACGAGAATGGGAAGGATGAGAAGGTTATAGCTGTTCCAATAGAAAAAGTTGATCCATACTTCTCAAACATTAAAGACATAGGAGACTTGCAGGAAAACGTCCGCAAAAAGATAATACACTTTTTCGAGCATTATAAGGAACTGGAAGCAGGAAAATGGGTAAAGATAACAGACTTTGGCGGTTCTGCAGAAGCAAAAGACAAGATAAAGAAGGCAATAGAGCGCGGGAAAGCAAGGGCAAACGGTGATTGAATAGGATTTTTGGAGAACATAAGAGCAGGATGGGACATTTACTTCCATCCTGCATCTGTTTCTAGCAGGAAAATGGGGGTAGGAGATGCGCTAAAATTTTACTATCAGAATACTATAATCCCTGTAATAATGTTTATAATCATTGGAGCCGCACTGGTGTCTCTGGGCCACCAGGGTTTTGGCCCAGTTGTATCTGGCCTTAACCTTATTGAAGTTACTGGAGTAGTTTCATTGGTATTTGGTCTGCTTTATTTCTGGGTGTTTGGCCCAATAAGCATATTTATAAACGCACTGATATACCAGTTGGTAGGCTACAACCTACTTAAAACATTAAAGCCCAACTACGAAAAAAGTTTTGCTGCGGTCATGTTCGGGCAACTTCCAACAATGCTATTGTATTGGCTGGTAGCAATCCCAATAATAGGAATTGTTGCGATAGTTATACTTTCAATCTGGAATATTGTGGTATTTATCATATCGCTTGCAACTCAGCACAAGATAAAAAGGACTGATTCTGTTATTGTTATCCTTACAACCACAATGCTGGCACTGGTGTGGGTCTTTGTAATTTTTGCAATTATTTATGCTTTAGCGCTTGGCGCTGGCTTAGGAACCTTTGGCAGCGGTGGAATGATGGGTACTTTGCCCTATACATGATTGAAGAGTTGGTTTGCAGATGAGGCTGGCGGACGCTACTACGCTTTTTAGAACGGCACTTGTATTTGTAGTAGCATACTTAGTGCTCATAAAATTCTATGCAATAGTTACGGTTGCTATTATTGCAATAGCGATGCTGCTTGATGCAGTAGATGGATATTTTGCAGTGTGGGAGGTAAGCAAAGGTAAAGTAGGCTTTATTAAGTACGT
>JAVZPY010000018.1:6423-10319 GCA_038881415.1 Candidatus Micrarchaeaceae archaeon | reverse complement strand
CTTACCCAATGGCTTGGTGCAATATGCGGATTCAATACGTCGTAGTCATCTTGAATCTTGAGGTTGTAAAAAGACGAGGAATATGATAATCCTTGTTTTGCTCTGCTTTTGCTGTTGTGCAGTTTTCCAATTACCTCAATGTCAAGGTTGCGGTATCCATCGAAAGTTTTATCTTTTTCATATTCTGCAGTATATATCTTTGCTTTATAGTGTTCTGCTATCTTTAATACCACCCTCTCGGCACCGCCCTTCAGCACGAGATTTGCCTGTGCAATTACAAGTTTCAATGGAACACCACGCGCTCCGCCACCCTATAAAAATGCCCGGCCTCCCACACTTATAAATATGAGCTTACAAATAAAAATACATACATAATGCATACATAATGTATAACGCTATTATGCAATCCTATATCCTTTAGAGATGCTTTTATGGATCTTGGAGAAGGCTTGAGGCAAGCTCTCGCAAAGTTAAAGAGAGCCACTATAATAGACGCAAAGACAATACGCGAATTCAATAAGGATCTGCAGAAAGCCCTTCTATCTGCAGATGTCAACGTCAAGCTTGTTTTAGATTTCACCAAGAAAATAGAGAAAAATGTGCTTGAAAGCAAGCTACCTCCAGGCGTTGCTCCAAGGGACTACATAACAAACCTCGTTTATGAAGGCCTAGTAGAACTAATGGGTGAATCCTATACACCAGAGCTTTCAAGTCAGAAGATAATGCTATTGGGCCTTTATGGCGCAGGCAAAACTACAACAGCTGCCAAGCTAGCGAAGTTTTATCAGGACAGGGGGCTCTCGGCCCTTATAATATGCTGCGATACTCAGCGACCTGCTGCATATGAGCAGCTAGAGTCCCTTGCACAGTCTGCAAAAGTTGCATTCTACGGGGAAAAAGGCGAAGCCGATCCGACAAAGATAGTAAAAAACGCGCTTTTAAAGTACTCTGACAAGAAAGTAATAATATGCGATACTGCAGGAAGAAATGCGTTAGATTCAAACCTTATAGAAGAAGCTAAAAGCATTTCACGAATATTCAGGCCAGATTCTAAAATTCTTGTCATAAGTGCAGACATAGGCCAGTCTGCTGGGGAGCAAGCAACCCGCTTTAAGGAAGCCGTCGGAGTAGACGGTATAATAGTAACAAGAATGGATGGCTCAGGAAAAGGTGGAGGAGCGCTAAGCGCAGCCAACGCTTCCGGGGCAAAGGTTAAATTTATAACTACAGGTGAGAAGCTATCAGACATAAAGCCTTATGAATCTGATAAATTCATAGGAAATCTTTTGGGCATACCAGATATAGGATCCCTCGTAGAAAAGGTCAGGGAAGCAATGGTAGAAGCTGATATTAATCCAGAAGATGCAAATGTTGAAGAACTTAACTTTGAAACTTTCTATTCCCAGCTAAAAGCTATGTCAAAGATGGGCCCATTAAAGAACATATTCGGCATGTTGGGTGCAGTCGATATACCAAAAGACGTGATAGATAGCGGGGAGGAAAAATTAGCAAAGGACAAGGTTATAATAGCTTCAATGACTCCAGAAGAGCGCAAGAACGAAAAATTGCTTCATCAGCCCAGCAGGATAATTCGAATAGCAAAGGGCAGCGGAACAAGCGAAAAGGATGTACACCAACTGCTTTCTGACTTCAATAAGATGAAGAAAATTTTCAATTCGATGAAGAATGACAGGTCGCTAAAAAAGAGATTCGGGGGAATACGATTCTGACCTAATAAAAAAGAAAATAGGAAAGGTAACAACCTTTCCAATTACCTTTTCTTGCTCTTTCCTTTTTTGTTTGTTGCTTTCTTTTTTGGTGTTGCTTTCTTCTTTGTAGACTTTTTCTTTGATGCCATATTTTTCACTTTTGTTTTGCAACGTTTCCACTTATGTATTAATATATTTAAATGGCTAATAATACTCGAAACTATAAGGTAAATATTAGTTTACTTATCTACAGAAAAAACAGCTGGCTATGTGGTGTTAATGGAGTCTAAAACAGAAGTACTCAATGAAAAGCTAGAAGAATTAAAAGCGCAGTACTCAAAGACAAAATATAACAAAAAAACTGATAAGTACCTGCTTACACTGCGCGCAAAAATGTCAAGATTAAGGAAGGAAATTGAAGCTTCTAGCAAGAGAAAAAAAGGATCTGGGTTTTTTGTAAAGAAACTGGGTGACGCTACTGTTGCGCTTGTTGGATTTCCGAGTGCAGGGAAATCTACCCTTATAAATGCAATATCGAATACCCGCTCAAAAACCGGGAGCTACGCATTTACAACAAATGAAGTAATACCTGGAATGATGATATACCATGATGCCCACATACAGGTACTGGATCTGCCTGGCATAATAGAGCATGCTTCCTCAGGCGTAGGCGGCGGGCTGCAAGTAATTTCAGCCGCCAAAGCGGCTGACTTGATATTAATAGTTTTAGATGTAAACGACTGGGGCAAGATAGAAACAATATTATCAGAATTCCAGAAGCTTAATATATTCCTCAATAAAAAAATGCCGGATGTTAGAATATTAGAAGATGAAAAGAGGGGTGGAATATCAATAGAAAATAATGTATCTAATATAACTTCAAAAGAAATAGAATCTGTCTTAAACGGGTTTGGTATATACCGTGCTTCAGTAAAGATAAATGACATAGTAAGCTTGGATGAATTTATGGCTATTGTAGCAGGCAAATGCCATTATGTAAGGGCTTTAATAGCTTTAAACAAGATAGACACGTGCGATTCTTATCAAGAAATTGCATTGGCTATAAAATCTCGTTATGGTATAGATACTATCCCAATAAGTGCAGCGTTAAATACCAATCTAAACGAGCTCAAGAGAAAGATTTATGATAATTTAAACCTTATAACAATATACCTGCGCAACAGGCTGGATTCTGAATCACGCGAGGCACTTGTGTTGAAAAAAGGGTCTACTGTTGGCATGGCAGCACAAAAAGTACATACGCAGCTGCGCAATCAACTCAAATGCGCATATGTTGATGGGAAAAGTTCAAAGTTCAGAAACCAAAGGGTAGGGATAGACCATGTGCTAATGGAAGACGACATCGTCACGTTTATAAAGAATTAGGCAAGGCGATTGCGATGAACCTAAAATATTGGGAATTTGAAGACGCTCCTATGAAGGAGAGAATAAAGAACGTAAATATACGCGATATAGCAAAAATATACTATGACAACGAAACTGAAGCGTACAGATTCGCGCGGCTTCTATATGAAACAAAAAAACGTGGGTCAATGCGTTTAAGCGAAGCAAAAGAAATATTTCCAATTGCAACAGCAAAAAGATATCTTGATTTTGCAGTGCAAGCCGGTTTGCTAAAGCATGAAGGTTCCGTATACACGATTACTGACAGGTTTTCCAAGCCGCTAAAGAACCTTTCAATCTATATAAAGACCTGGATGGAGTCAAACACAGAAGAGGATATGGAAACACTTTTTCCATCAGCAAGAAAAGAGAACCAACAGAAGCGTGGCGGAAAGCAGTCGAACAAATAAAGCACTTCGGGCCCAGCGGGATTTCCATTGCTATAAAGCAATTTTGAACCCGCGACCGTCAGCTTAGAAGGCTGCTGCTCTATCCAAGCTGAGCTATGGGCCCAATGCGCAGTTCTCATTCGCTTTTACAGCCTTATATTCTTTTCGCTGGGCTTTCTTTGGCCCAATCCAAAAAATTTATTCGTGTTAAATGTAATTGCCCGTGCAGTTTCTTCGTATCTAAGTCCCTTCGCCGCAGTTATAAATTCTATGGACTTAATTACATCATAAGGCGCTTTTCCAATTACTGGGCTGTCTGTTTCTGCCATGAGCAGCTCCAACGGAAAATCTCTTATTGCTTCAGCCCTTTTTTTTGTGTCTAGGGGTGGCGCAG